>NZ_JBFPNG010000002.1:0-135968 GCF_040815535.1 Massilia sp. LMS1-1-1.1
TTATCTGGCCCGATTTTGTGAACTGGGACAAGGCCATCGACGAAGAGGCCAGCATTTCCGCCGTGGCCTATGCCATGGGCCTGCGCGCCAAGATCGACGAGGAAACGGGCTGGCACAAGACGCTGTCCAACGTGGTCGTCAACGGCCCGACCGGCATCACCAAGGACGTGTTTTTCGATCTGCAAGACCCGGCCACCGATGCCGGCATGCTCAACGCCAAGGAAGTCACCACCCTGATTAACATGGGCGGTTACCGCTTCTGGGGTTCGCGCACCTGCGAGGCGCCGGGCGGCTTCTTCTATTTCGAAAGCTACACGCGCACGGCCCAGGTGCTGGCCGACACCATCGCCGAGGCGCATTTCGCCTTTGTCGATTTGCCCTTGCATCCGTCCCTGGTGCGCGACCTACTGGAAAGCATCAATGCCAAGTTCCGCGACCTGAAATTGCAGGGCTACATCATCGACGGCCACGCCTGGTATGACGAGCAATTCAACGACAAGGACACGCTCAAGGCGGGCAAGCTGGCCATCGACTACGACTACACGCCCGTGCCGCCGCTGGAAAACCTACGTTTCCAGCAGCGCATTACCGACCGCTACCTGGCCGACTTCGCCTCGCGCATCGCGGCATAACCATCATCAGCCCCCCCTGCCCGCGCCCGCGCGGGCGCAACTGAATAACGGAGAACACTATGGGCCTGCCCCGCAAACTGAAAAATTTCAACCTGTTCCAGAACGGCGTGTCCTTCCTGGGCATGGTGCCCGAAGTCACCTTGCCCAAGCTCAGCCGCAAGATGGAAGAGTACCGCGCCGGCGGCATGAGCGGCCCCGTGTCCGTGGACTTCGGCAATGAGGCGCTGTCGCTGGAATGGAGCGCCGGCGGATTGATCGCCGAAGCCCTGAAACAGTACGGCGCGCCCACGCACGGCGCCGTACAACTGCGCTTTGCCGGCGCCTACCAGGAAGACGACGAGGGCACCGTCGCCGCAGTCGAGGTCGTCGTGCGCGGCCGCTACAAGGAAATCGACATGGGCGGCGCCAAGATGGGCGACGACACCACCCACAAATACACAATGCCCTGCAGCTATTACAAGCTGATGATCGACGGAGCCACCGTCATCGAACTGGACTTCATGAGCGGCACCGAGAACTTTGGCGGCGGCGACACCAATGCCGCCATCCGCCAGGCCATCGGCCTGTAATCCGCTTTTTACTCACCACCACACCACAAGGAACACAGCATGAACAACGATACCCAAAACCAAGCCGTCATCGAACTGGACGAGCCGATCAAGCGCGGAGATACCTTCATCACCTCGCTGACCGTGCGCAAGCCCAAGGCGGGGGCCCTGCGCGGTATTTCCCTGATCGAGCTGGCCAACCTGAACGTGTCGGCCCTGCAGATCGTACTGCCGCGCATCACCGAACCGACCTTGACCACGCACGACGTCGCCAACATGGACCCGGCAGACCTGCTGGCCGTGGGCGCCGAGGTTGCCGGTTTTTTGGCGAGCAAAGCCGATCGCCTTTCGGTATCCCCGGCGAAGTAGAAGACGCCATGGCCGACATTGCCGGCGTCTTCCACTGGACGCCGGCAGCGATGGACGGCTTTACGATTGATGAACTGATGGCCTGGCGCGAACGCGCCCGGCAGCGAAGCGGAGCGGAATAGATGGCTGGTCGGGATTTGAGGTTACAGGTAGTGTTTGCAGCGCTGGACAAGATCACCGGCCCGCTGAAAAAAATCATGGGCGGTTCCAGCGACACAGCCAAGGCCTTGAAGGCGACCAGCGACCGCTTGCGCGAACTGAACACCCAGCAGAGAAACCTGGGGAAGTTCCGCGAACTGCATAGCGGTATTCGAACAACGGGGGTTGAGCTGAAAGAAGCTCAAAAGAAAGTAAAAGAGCTGGCCGCAAGCATAAAACAGACCGAGTCTCCTACACGCGCCATGACGCGTGATTTGAAGGCGGCGACGAAGGTCACGCAGGCATTGACGCTGAAAGGCCGAGAACAGAGCCAGCAATTCCGCGCCCTGCGCGCCAGCCTCAAGGAGGCCGGCATCGACACGCGCCAACTGGGCAAGGCCCAGGAGTGGCTTAAGAACAGTATTCAGTTGACCAACGTTGAGCTGGCGTCGCAACAAAAGCGCCTGGCCGCGTCAGCCGCCAAGCAGCAGCGCGTCACCAACGCCACCCAGCACGCCGACAAGCTGCGCAGCAAGGCGGGCAACATTGCCACGGCCGGCGCTGGCGCAACAGCGGCCGGCGCGGTCATGGCCATGCCCATCGCCAAGGGGCTGCACGAGGCGAAGCACTACCAGTTAGAGAAAGCCCGCGTGAATGCGCTGGGCCTGGGGCCGAAAACCAGCCAGCAGGCGATCCAGTTCGCCCAGAACATGAAGACCTACGGCACCAGCCAGAACGAAAACCTGGAACTGGTGCGCGACGCGATGTCGATCTTTGGCGACCTGCACCACGCGGAAATGGTCGCGCCCACCCTGGCCAAGATGAAGTTTGCCAACAAGGCATTCTTCGGCAAGGAATCTGGCGAAGAGAACGAACGCATCTTCATGGACTTGCTCAAAGTGATCGAGCAGCGCGGCGGCACGGCCAGTTCGGAGAAATTCCACGACCAGGCCAACATGATGCAAAAAGTCATCACGGCCACGGGCGGGCGTGTGGGACCGACAGAATGGCTGAACTTCATCAAGACAGGTGGCATCGCCGCCAAGATCATGGACGACAAGCAGTTCTATTACCAGATGGAACCGCTGGTGCAGGAAGTCGGCGGCCATCGCGCCGGCACGGCCCTGATGTCCGGCTATTCGAACCTGTACCAGGGGCGCACCACCAAGCGCGCCGTCAGCAACATGGAAAGATTGGGGCTGATTAAAGATCGTAGTCAGGTCAAGCACGACACGGTGGCGCAATCTGCCACCCTTGGCCCCGGTGCCCTGGTGGGTAGTGACATTTTCCGACGCAGCCAATTTGAATGGCTGGAGCAAGTGCTGTTGCCACAACTGGAAAAGAAAGGCATCACGGATCCCAAGCAAATTGAGGACACCATCGGCAGTTTGTTTTCAAACCGCACGGCCGGCAATCAGTTTCTGGACATGTTCCGCCAGCGCATCCAGATGCACAAGAACGCCAAGCTGAACGAAGGCGCGTATGACATCGAGCAGATTTACGACCTGGGCAAGCAGCAGGCCGGCGGCGCCGAACTGGAAGCGACGGCCAGGCTGGCCAACCTGAAACTGACCATGGGCGAAAAAATCCTGCCGCTGTACGCGCAGGGACTGGAAATGGCCATCAATGCCATTACACGCCTGAATGCCTTTATGGAACGCAACCCGACCGTGGCCAAGGTCATGATCGCCGGCTTTGCCGTGCTGGCGGGCCTGCTGCTGGTGCTCGGCCCGCTGATGCTGGGCATTGCCGCCCTGATCGGCCCGTATGCCATGCTGCACGTCATGTTCGCCAAGATGGGCGTGACGGGCGGCGTGCTCACGCCCATCTTGCGCGGCCTGGGCGGCGCCTTCATGTGGGCGGGCCGCGCCGTGCTGTGGCTGGGCCGTGTCTTCATGCTCAACCCGATTGGTCTGGCCGTGACGGCCATCGCCGGCGCCGCCTTCCTGATCTACAAATATTGGGAGCCGATCAAGGGTTTCTTTACCGGCGTATGGTCACACGTCAAAACAGCGTTTGCCGGCGGCATTGGCGGCGTCAGCGCCCTGATCGTCAACTGGTCGCCGCTGGGCATGTTCTATCGCGCCTTCGCGGGCGTGCTGGGCTGGTTCGGCATCGCGCTGCCGGCCAAGTTCACCGACTTCGGCGCCAGCATCCTGCAGCGCATCACCGCATCCTGGGCGCCTATCGCCTCGTTCTTCGCCGATATCTGGTCGCGCCTGCGCACCGTCTGCGCCGGCGGCATGGGCAGCATCACGGCCCTGATTATCAATTGGTCACCGGTCGGCGTGTTTTATCAGGCGTTCGCGGGCGTCATGAGCTGGTTCGGCATCGAGTTGCCGGCTAAATTTACTGAGTTCGGCATCAATATCGTGCAGGGACTGATCAACGGCATCAAGAGCATGGGCAGCGCGGCCTGGGATGCGATCAGGAATTTAGGTGGCGGCATTGTCGGACTGTTCGCCAAGAAAATCGACAGCCACAGCCCTAGCCGCGTCTTCGTCGAGTTTGGCGACAACATCACGCAAGGCCTGGCCATCGGCATCAACCAGGGACAGGACGGACCGTTGACGCAAGTGTCCAGCATGGCCAAGCGCCTCACGCAACTGGGCGCCGGTATTGCCATCGGCACGGCCACCGCTCTGCCCGCCAGCGCATTCGACACGCGCGCGCCGCTGGCACAAGGCGGGTTCGGCGCCGGCATGACCATTCAGGGCGACAAGATCGAAATCACCTTCCATGTGCAGGCTGGCACCGATCCCCAGGCCATCGCCCGCGCTGTGAGCGTGGCGCTCGATCAGCGCGACCGCGAAAAGGCAGCACGCATCCGCTCGTCCCTGCGCGACCACGATTAAGAAAGAACAGCACCATGATGATGATTTTAGGAATGTTCGTATTCAGCCTGCCAACGCTGGCCTATCACGAGCTGCAGCGGCAAACAGAATGGAAACATGCCAGCACGGCCCGCGTGGGCCTGCGCGATGCGCATCAATACGTGGGGCCAGGCGACGACACCATCACCCTGTCGGGCTGGGTCGCGCCGGAACTGACCGGCTCCCTCTATTCCCTCGATGCGCTGCGCATGATGGCCGATACGGGTAAATCGTGGATTCTGATCCAGGGCACGGGCCGAATTCTCGGCTCCTACCGCATCACCAGCATGACCGAGGGGCGCACCATCCTCGACGGCAGCGGCGGCGCGCGCCGCGTCGAGTTCACCATTGCGCTCAAGCGCGACGACGACGGTGTGCTGGCCATGGTCGGCCTGGGCGATATCGGCGACCTGAAAAACATGCTCAGCATCGACGGCATGACCAGCAGCATCGCCGGCGCGGCCAAGAATGCCGTGGGCAGCGTGGTAGGCAATGTCGTCGGCGGCATCACGTCCAAATACGGCGGCGTGGTCAACGAGATGAAAGACAAGATCGGCGGCAGCATCAGCGGCGCCATCGGCAGCGCGGCGGACAAGTTCAAATGAGCGAGCATATCCCCGCCTTCAAGGTCAGCATCGAGGACAAGGATTTGACGGCCATCGTCTCGCCGCGGCTGATTAATCTGACCCTGACGCTGTGCCGTGGCGACGAGAGCGACCAGCTCGATATTTCCCTGGACGACAGCGACGGCAAGCTGGCCCTGCCCCCGCGCGGCGCGCAGATCGCCCTGGCGCTGGGCTGGCAAGCCACCGGCCTGGTGGACATGGGCAAGTTCACCGTCGACGAGGTGGAGCACAGCGGCGCGCCCGACACTATCACCCTGCGCGCCAGGTCGGCCAACCTGATCGACACCTTCAAACAGCAGCAGGAACACAGCTTCCACAAGACCACCCTGGGTGCCATCATCGAGGCCATCGCCTTTCGCAATGAGCTGGCGTCCGGAGTGTCGGCGCGCCTGCGCGACACCGCCATCGAGCACATCGACCAGACGCATGAGAGCGATGCGGCCTTCCTGCGCCGGCTGGGCAGGAAATACGACGCGGTGGCCACCGTCAAGAACGACACCCTGCTCTTCATCCCCATCAACCAGAGCCGCACCGCCAGCGGCAAGGCGCTGCCCGTGATTCCCATCACGCGCGCCCTGGGCGACGGCCACCGCTACCACAGCGCCGAGAGCGATGCCTACACGGGCGTGCGCGCCTTCTGGCATGACGAGCGCTACGCGCGCCGCCGTAGCGTCGTGGCTGGCGTGCCCGGCAACAGCAAGCGCCTACGCACCACCTTCGCCAATGAAACGGACGCGCGCACGGCGGCCGTGGCCGAATGGCAGCGCATCCTGCGCGGCCTGGCCACCTTTGAAATGAGCCTGGCCCTGGGCAACCCGGCCGTGTTCCCGCAATCGCCCGTCACCGTGCAAGGCTTCAAGCCCGAGATCGACGCCACCGAATGGCTATCGGTCAAGGTCACGCACAGCCTGGGCGGCAACGGCTTTACCACGCGGGTGGAATTTGAAACGAAGACGGAAGCGGTCGAGGCTGAGCGCGAGGAAGAGAAAGACCCGGACGAAGGCATCACGGGTGTGGTGGCCAAGTGGAAGGACGTGGCGGCGAAGAAGAAAAAAACAGGCCAGGAAATGGCGGGGAGCAAGGCCAAGCTCAAGACGCTGGAGCACCTTTATAAAAGCAAGAGCGGCGCCAAGCGGGCGGCAAAAACCGCATGGAACCACATCAAGGAAGTGCGCGACATTATCAGGGAAAACAGCGAAGAACCGTGGAAGCCCGGAAATTCGGATAATGCCGAATACAGCGAGGTGTAACTATTTCTTCTCGCCAGTTTCGCATTTGTTGTGCATAAGCCAGTATGCGGTCCTTCCAGAAGCAACATACTTGCCACGACGTTTAGTAAACATTGGGGAACCCATAATCGGACAGATGGCCTTTACCACTTCCGATGGTTCACTGGTCGAAATGTAAATCAGCTCATCACCAGCCTGATACAAAGGTGGTTCTGCATCTTCTTTTCCGACCTTATCGATTCTGATAGACGAAATTTTCAGGCCAATTCGCTCGATTCTCTCCCCTACATTTTTGTAGGCGAAGTCTTTGTCAGTAACTGGAATCTGCGCAAGGATTTTTTGAATTTCGACTGGTGACGTTATTGTCTTTGCAGCAGCGAAAGCAAAGCATGGAAGCAACGCTAAGGTGATGATTGCGACTGTTTTTTTCATATGGAAGTGTGGGTGTTAAAAGTTCTGGTTATCTCAGCGCCGCCGGTAACTCTTGGCCCCGCTGTCGCTTAGACAATACTGCCCGCCGCGTGGCCCCGTGCAGTAATTCCCACTGCGGCAGGTACAGCCATCAGAACCAGCAATCGGCAGCTTGGGAGGTGGGGCATTAGCGGAGCATATTTTCTTCGACGCGCTGATCGAACCATCATTGCATACGAAAGTGGCGCCATCGCAGTGAGAAATGCCACCCTTGCGACCAGAGCATGGGGTATTTGCCGCTAACAATGGCGCACTGACCAGCAGAAGTACGGTAATGGCCAGTTTTCGGACGAGCGAAAATCTCATGTCTTCTTTTCTAGGGGGCTGCGCGAAATTCCATTCAGACCATGGTATACGCATTCGTCTCTCGATTCGCCCACCATGTTTGAACATATGCGGTGCCAAACCGAGCCGGAAAAATCACTTCCATCGACTACTCGCCTCCGCTGGGTCATCTCAACAGAAATTATGCAGAGCAAACAAGCAGCAATTACAATAAGCATAAGAAGATCAATCATTTGCAGACTATTTTTCCTTTTTTCGTCCGCTGCCGGCCACATTAAAAGTCTGCGGCCCAATGATATTACCCACGAAATTTTGCCCAATCTTGCCATGGGTTTCAACGTGTGGGGCATTCCCTACTTCGGATGCTGGGGGCGTTGGCGAGCGCATTCCGCTAATCATCCCGAGTACGCCTGCTTTCCCGCGAACGTCCATACTTCGATAGCCAGTCAACAGTTCATGCTCGTCCGCCGGCAACGCTGACAGCGCATGTTCTCCTGTCAGCAAATACAACACATCTACTCCAGCCGCAGCAACCGCCGCCAAATAGTCAGAATCTGGCGTACGGGAGCCGTTTTCATAGTTGAACTGGGCCCCCTTTTTTACCCCACCAAGGGCAGCAAACTCGTCCTGATTGAGGCCGAGGCGCTTTCGTTCTTCCTTGAGACGATCAAAAAAATACTTCATTTGAATACAAATACCTTTCCAAATCACTCAAATGAGTGATATATTTACGCCATTCCGTAGCGATTACAGATCATAACATTATGAATAATTTGTCAAAAGTCAGACGCATTGCCAAAGGCGTCACCTCCCAGCCGCTTGGCGTTCGTCTGGCCCCCAACGAGGTAAAGGAAATCGAAACTCTTGCCGCAGCTCAACAGCGGTCACGCGCATGGCTCTTGCGCCTCTTGATCCTGCGCGGCCTAGCCGACTACAAGCGTGAAATCGCATCCAAACCCACCCACTAAGGACAACGTCATGTACCCCGATGCAAAACGTATCCGCAGCCACCGCGTCATGCTGCGCCTGGACGATTACGAGCACCAGCTTGTTTCCTCGATCGCCAATTACCAGGGCGAAGAGCTTGCGGTGCTGGTGCGCCAGATCGTGATGCGTGAAGCCTTGGCCGTGATTGCCTTGGATGACGCCACCATCGACAGCGTACAGCGTCGCAGCGTTTAAACCGAGTCACTTTTGAGCAACTCTAAAGTTACAGAAAATGCCAGACCATCAAATTAACCTCAATGACGAAGAGCGCGCGGTGCTGGAACTCGTGCGCCAGCGCCAGGGGCTGGCAAGTATCGATCAGGCGGCCGAATGGCTCGTCAAATCGCGCTTACGCAAGCAGTCAAAAAACATGACGGGTCGCGGTCGCGCCCTATACCAAGTGGAAAGAAAGCTGAAATGAGAGTCATCGGCCTGCCCTGCCCGCATTGCGAATACACCGTCCGCGCCGTCAAAAGCCGCACGATGTCCGCCATGTTCAAGGAAATCACCTACATGTGCCAGAACCCCGACTGCGGGCACTCCTTCGTGGCAGGCCTGGAAGTACTGCGCACCCTCTCGCTGTCCGCCATGCCCAAGCCGGATATCCGCATCCCAATGTCCCAGCATGCGCGCACGGCGGCCACCAGCCAGCTAGCCCTGGACTTGACTGCGGGCTGCTGATGACTATCTCGATCCTCGCGCCGCCGTAGCCCGGCCGCGGTACCCCCCCCTCTTTTGCTGTGCCCTGCAGCGCTCTCTTTTGAGCGTGCGGGATTCGTTCAACCAAAAATAAGGAAAACCGATGGAAAACACGATATACGCCGCCAGTCAGGCCGACTATTCCACGGCGCCGGGCGCGCCCCGCCCAGCCATGCAAAAGTGCCTCGTGCCGGTGGCGCCGACCTGCTTCCTGCTGCAAGCCTGCACTGGCGCCGACATGGAGGCACTGTCCGCTTATATCCGCGAGATTGCCAAGACCTACCACGCCTATGGCGCGGCCAATATCACCTTCATCGTCCGCGATGCGGCGGCACTGGAGCGTGACGGATTTTTCGCGCCAGCCAAGCAACGCGCCCTGGTCGGCAAGCTGCCCATCGAGTTGAACTACATTTTCGCCAATGAAGCGGGTTCCCGGCACTGCTGCGGCGCATCGCACACGCTCCCGTACTGGGCAGAGCAATTTCTCAAGCCAGGGGCACGCTGATGCTGCGCCTGGCCAAAACCTGCGGCATCTGGCTGCTGTCGCTCCTGATCGTCATTGCCCCCGGCGTGCTGCGGGCCATTGGCTTCATCAAGGACTGAACCATGCCGGCGTCCCTTATCGACAATCACCTGTCCTTCCAGCCTGCCGCCGAGATTCTGGCCGCACGCGACAAGGACATGCCGACGCCACCAGGCGCCGGGCATGCGCTGGCCGCCATCGCCGAAGCCAAGGCCCAGCTACGCAGCATCAAGCCGCGCAACTTGGCGCCCTTCATGGCCCAGGCCTGGGGATTGTCGCCGCGTGGCGCGCGCCGCTCCGTGCTGATCGCCGCCGGCCTGGACGCCGACCGCTGGGAATCGCCCATCCACTCATTTACCGAGGAAGAGCGCATCGAACTACGCGCCGCCACCTCTGCCGCTATCCGTGTGTACGAAAGACTGTTGAATGCAATCTAAACAAATCCTGCTGCCTGCCCCGCAACGCCACGAAGCCTTCTTGCGCTCGGCGCAGTTTGCGCCCGAGCTGGCACGCATTCCTTACAAGTGGCGCAACCGCGTCATCACGGCCGCCATGGCAAAAATGGCCTGGTCGTCCTGGTACAAAGTCTATGAGTCCGTCGCCACCAGCTTTGTGCGCGAGTTCGCCGAGCAATATGTGCCGGCCGGCGTCGACCTGTCGCAGAGCGATGCCGACATCGTAGCCACCGCCGAACGCGCGGCCGCCGGCGTGACCAAAATGCTGTGGATGGCCGTGTCCGACACGCACGCCCTGCAGATCATGGAAGACGAATGCGCCTCGTATGGCATCGAGCTGCCCGAGTTCGACACGATGACCGACACCATCGCCCGTCTGGTGGATGCCCGCTGGTGGCGCCGCCAGTTGCGCAAACGCGTCAAGCGCGCCTTCGAAGCCGGCAATATCCGCCTAGGCTACGTGAACTATCGCGGCGAACCCTACGCCAGCAACGACGCCGTGCTGTCGCGCCTAGCGCAGAACCGCCGCAACGCGGCAGCGCTGGCCGCCACGCTGGTACAAAACGAGAATGGCCAG
The DNA here is from genome assembly GCF_040815535.1 of Massilia sp. LMS1-1-1.1. NCBI lineage: Bacteria > Pseudomonadati > Pseudomonadota > Betaproteobacteria > Burkholderiales > Oxalobacteraceae > Massilia > Massilia sp. LMS1-1-1.1. The sequence goes on from NZ_JBFPNG010000002.1 coordinate 10,413, forward strand.
CAATTCAGTATCGCCGAGCTGGCCGAGAAAACGACTGCGAATAAAGCCATCCGGCGCGGTGAGCTGATGTTGCGCATCAACGGCTTTGAACAGATCGCCCGCGAGTGCGGCGACCAGGGCATTTTCGTCACCTGGACGTGCCCATCACGCTTTCACGCCGTGCAGCACAGCGGCAAGCCAAATCCAAAATACGACAACTCGACGCCACGCGAGGCCAACGCCTACCTTGGCAAGATGACAGCCCTGTGCCGCTCCGCACTGGCGCGCCGTGGCATTGGCCTGTACGGCTTTCGCATCGCCGAGCCGCACCACGACGGCTGCCCGCATTGGCATCTGCTGCTGTTCGTGCGCCCCACCGCGAAATACAAGACGGCCCACCTGCAGGACGTGGCCGGCCGCGCCATCCGCATCATGAAGCGCTACGCCTGGCGCGTGGACCGTGGCGAACCGGGCGCCTTCGCGCGCCGCCTGGACGTGAAACGCATTGATTGGGCCAAGGGCAGCGCCGCCGGCTACATCGCCAAGTACGTGGCCAAAAACATCGATGGCGTGGCCGACCACAAGACCAAGGAAGGCTACGTCGTCACAGCCGACACCGAAGGCGATGTCGAGCTGACGCCATCGGCGCGCGTCGAGTCCTGGGCCGCGTGCTGGGGCATCCGCCAATTCCAGCAATGGGGCGGCGCCCCCGTCACCGTGTGGCGCGAACTGCGCCGCATCGAGGAAAGCATGCTCAACGAAGCGCCGGCCGCCATGCGCCGTGCCTGGGACGCCGTGCAAAAGATCGACGGCGAAAAGCGCGCCTGCTGGGCCGAATACCTGCGCGCCCAAGGCGGCGCCCTGGTGCCGCGCAAGGAACTGGTCGTCACCCTGGCCAAGGACGAAAAAACCGTCATCGGCCGCTACGGCGAAACGCTGCGCACCACGCCCTACGGCGTGCGCTGCAGCGACCTCATAGGCGTGGTCTTCAAGTCCGTGCGCCATACGTGGACGCCGGTACAGGCCACAGGCGGGCGCGGGGTGGCAGTTGGGGTTGCCGTTCCTCGGACTCGTGTAAATAACTGTACGCACCCCGACCGCCCTGCCCCGGCCGCGTCGCCGGCGGCGCCCGTGCCTGACCTGCCCGACGAGGCAAGAACAGCCGTCATTGCCGCCTGGGCGGCCGTCAACGCCTGCCCGTGGCCCCGGCTGATCGTCCCCGTCACCCCACCCCATGAAGGAAATGGCACATGAGCACATTTGCCGTGATCGTTCGCACGCAAACCGAACGCTTTGAATATGCCGCGATTGCCGCTTCCAGCGGCGACGTGATCCAGGCCGCCATCGACCGCTTCGGCGTGTGCGGCGTTACCGCCAAACTGAAAGGAAAACCGCAATGCTGACCACCCCGACCAATTCGCCGCGGCAAATCGCCCTGGGCGACCGCGTGACATTCGATACCGATGAAGGCTACCAGGCCGGCACCGTCAATGACCTGCGCCGTGACGTGGGCAATGGCGAGCTACATGCGTGGGTGGAGCTGGACCACCAGTGGCCCGGCATGTTCCGTGCGGTGCCGCTGGCCGCGCTGGTATCTATCAAGCCAGCTCAAACTGAACGCCAGCATCAGGCCTCCCTCGCCGGCGCCGAATCCATGCAGATCATCAAAGGCAGCGCATGCGGCAAAACCAGCATGGCGCACCAGCTCCACGAATGCAGCACCTGTGCGACTGCGTGAGGCCAATACGATGAATACCTACAGCACAAGATTTCTCGCGACCTGTCCGAACAATGGCGAACACATCTTATATGACCTGGTAATCGACTCCACGGCTGTCATCATGGTCGAGCATATCGTCACCGCGACCAGAATGATCCGGACCGGTTATCACGAAACTATCGCCGACGCTCTACACAAACAGTTCGGCGGTCACCAAGTCTTGATGGCGCATCACCACGGCGTCGATATCAAGACCATTCGGGGTGGTGCATGACGCAGCACTACCATGGCACGCCCATCACGCCGCGCAAGGTTTTGGCTCAGCTCAGGGGGCGTTCGTTCTGCATATCATTCGCTCGACCGGATGACGTGGAGTGGTGCCACGAAAACGGGCAAAGCAACATGCTCGACAATTCGGCATTTTCCATCTGGACGGAAAACATGAAGCGCAAGGCCCGTGGAGAAGCGATTGTCGAGATGGGCGGTGCTTTCTGGCAGGGGTTCTACGCCTGGGCCGAACGATGGCTGACCTACAAAACCACCTGGGCAGTTATCCCGGACGCGATCATGGGCGACGTCAGCGCTAACGACGCCCTCATTGCGCAGTGGCCGCATGGCCAGCGCGGTGCACCTGTTTGGCACATGCATGAGCCAGTGGATCGCCTCAAGCGCTTGTGTGACGAGTGGGAGCGTGTCTGCATAGGTTCGTCAGCACAGTTCCGTGTAGTTGGTGCCCAAAACTGGCATCACCGCATGACAGAAGCGATGAACGCGATATGCCAAACCGGTCGTGTGCCGACCTGGCTCCACATGCTGCGCGGAATGAATGCTGCACGTTGGGGCTATCCATTCGCCAGCGTAGACAGCACCGACATTGCCCGCAACCACAACCGGAAAAACAATCCGCGCGAGATGGCCGAGATATGGGATGGCATTCAATGTTCGCCGTTTTGGGATCGCAAGTACGTGCAGGCCGACTTGCTGTGTGCTGCATAGGACGTTCAAAGCGAAAGAGAAAATGGACCAATACCAAGAATTCTGCCGGCTGCGCGACTACCGCAAGCCAGGCGCAGAAGTACCGCAGTACACGGAGGCCGAAGCGTTCGCCTTGGCCACGAACAAATGCCAAGCATGCAGCCCGGCCACAAAGAAAGCGGCATCCAATGAATAATCTTTTTGACAATTCTATCCAGTCCGAAACCCTGACTGCGGAAGAGCTGGAAACCATTTCAGGCTGCTGCCGGAAAGTGGATCAGATCAAATGGCTGCAGCAAAACGGCTGGACCTTCATCAAGAACCGCGCCGGCGCGCCCATCATCGGGCGCCTGTACGCCCGGCTGCGCTTGAGCGGCATCAATCCCGCCAGCCTGGTGAGTACGCCGGCTTGGGCGCCGGACCTGTCCAAAGTACGTTAACAGAAAGAAAACAATGCGACCTAAGAGCACTGGGTACAAACTGCCGCCGCGCATGCTGCGGCGCGTGCGCAAGCTGAAATCGGGCGAAACATGGACCGGCTATTACTACAATGGCCGGGACGACGCCGGGAACCGGAAGGAATACCCACTGGGTACGGATCTGGTCGAAGCCAAGCGCCTGTGGGCGGAATATGAGTGCAAACCAGTCCCGACCGACGCCACGCTCATGGAATACGTGTTTGCGCAGTACGTCCGTGACATCCTGCCGGGCAAGGCGCCAAGCACGCAACGCGAGAACTCCAGCTCGTTGAGCCAGCTGCGCCCGGTCTTCGACAGCGCGCCCATCGACGCCATCACGCCGCAGGACATTGCCCGCTACCGCGACGCGCGCAGCGCCAAGGTGCGCGCCAACCGCGAAATCGCGTTACTGTCACATGTGTTCAATATGGCAAGGGAATGGGGTTACACCAAGCGCGAGAACCCATGCCGGGGAGTGCGAAAAAATAAGGAGGTGCCGCGCGACTTCTATGCCGACAAGGCCGTATGGGATGCAGTACGGAACGCAGGCTGTGAAGAACTGCAGGACGCCATGGACCTGAACTACCTGACCGGCCAGCGGCCTGCGGACGTGCTCAAGATGCGCGACGGCGATTTGAAGGATGGGGCGCTGCAGGTGCGCCAGGGCAAGAGCAACAAGCTGCTGCGCATCGTGCTCGAGCACGACGGCGTCAAGTCCGAGCTGGCCAAGGTCATCGAGCGCATCCATGCGCGCCCGCACCGGCCGCGCACCACCTTCATCGTCGCGCTGCCAAATGGTTGCCAGGTCAAGAAGTGGCATTTGCGCCTGCGCTTCGATGGCGCCCGGAAAGCTGCAGCGGAACTGGCGCTAAAAGCTGGCGACGAGGAGCTGGCCAACCGCATCAAGGCCTTCCAGTTCCGCGATATCCGGGCGCGCTCCGCCAGCGACATTGCCGACCTGGGCGCCGCCAGCTCCCTGCTGGGGCATAGTGAAAAAGTCATCACGGAAAAGGTCTATCGGCGCATTGGCCAGGCTGTCCGCCCTACCCGCTAGCGGCGAGTTGCGGAAACCGTTTCCGCAAATTAGCGCTAAGTTGAAACTGAAGTTTTACATCAGGGATTTTGCAGGCGACAGCACAAAAAAAATAAGCCCTTGATAATCAAGGGCTTATTTTCATATTTCTGGCGGAAGCGGTGAGATTCGAACTCACGAACAGTGTAACCCGTCGCTAGTTTTCAAGACTAGTGCCTTCAACCACTCGGCCACGCTTCCAGATGGCAGCATTATACATAAAGGTCGGTGGCTTACCAATGGCTAGCACCGTTTGCCTGACAGGAAAGAGCGGGCACGCCTGCCTTATACGCCCCAGTTTTCCCGCAGCGCCCGCTCGAACTCCACCGCCGGCAAGGGGCGCGAGAACAGGTAGCCCTGCACTTCGTCGCAGCCTGAGCTCTTCAGGAAGGCCAGTTGCTCGGCCGTTTCCACGCCTTCCGCGATCACTTTATGGTGCAGCTGCTGGGCGATGCTGATGATGGTGCTGGCGATGGCGCAGTCGCTGGCGTCGGTGGGGATGCCGGTGGTGAACGACCGGTCGATCTTTAACGTATCGATGGGGAAGCGTTTCAGATAGGACAGGCTTGAGTAACCGGTGCCGAAGTCGTCCAGCGACAGGGCCACGCCCAAGGCCGTGATGCGGTCCATGATGCCAATGACCCTCTCGATGTTGTGCATCAGGGTGCTTTCCGTGATTTCCAGTTCCAGCCAGGCCGCTTCCAGGCCGTAGCGGGCCAGGGTCGCCGCCACTCTGGCGGGCAAGGCTGCCGTGAATTCGCGGGCGGAGACGTTGACGGCCAGGCGGATCGGCGGCAGGCCGGCCAGTTTCCACGCTTGCGCCTGGGCGCAGGCCGCTTCCAGCACCCATTCGCCCACTTGCACCACCAGGCCAGTCGATTCGGCCAATGGGATGAACTCGGCGGGCGGAATCATGCCGTGCTGCGGGTGGTGCCAGCGCACCAGCGCTTCGGCGCCGATGATGCGGCCGCTGCCCAGGGCGTATTTCGGCTGGTAGTGCAGCAGCAGTTGCTGTTCCGACAGTGCCTGGCGCAAGCCTGTTTCGAGGCGCATGCGCGCCTGCATGCCCAGGTTCATGTCCTGGCTGTAGAAAGCCACGCTTTCCGCTTCACCGCCGCTGTCCTGCTTGGCGCGGTACATGGCGATGTCGGCCAGGCGCAGCAGGGTTTCCGCGTCCTGCGCGTCTTGCGGATAGACGCTGATGCCGATGCTGGCGCCCACGCGCAAGTCGTGGCCTTCGATCAGGAACGGCTCCACCAGCGAGGCCAGCAGCTTTTGCGCCACCATGCTCGCTTCGAAATGCTGGCCAATGTCGAACAGGCCGACGGCGAACTCGTCGCCGCCCAGGCGCGCCACCAGGTCCTGGTCGCGCAATACCTGGCGGAAACGCAGGGAGACTTGCCGCAGCAGTTCGTCGCCGATGCGCCGGCCCAGGGTGTCGTTGATCAGTTTAAAGCGGTTCAGGTCGATGAACAGCACGCAGCCGAGCATCTTGCTGCGCTGCGCCACGCTCAGGGCCTGGTCGACCAGCTTGGCCAGCAAGGTGCGGTTGGGCAGGCTTGTCAGCGGGTCGTAATAGGCCAGGTGGTGCAGCCGCTCTTCGGCCAGCTTGCGTTCCGTGATGTCCGTCAGGTAGGCGATGAGTCCGATCGGCTTGTCGTCCAGGTCTTGCAGCGGCGACAGGGACAAGCTGGCCCAGAAGATCTCGCCCGACTTCTTTCGGCGGCGCACCTCCATCAGGCGCCCTCCCTGCTCCAGGAAGGCATCGTGGAAACCCGTGTCTTCATCGTCGTACAGGAACAAGATGTTGCGCCCCACGGCTTCCACGGAGGTGTAGCCGAACAGGCGCTCGGCACCCTTGTTCCAGCTCGTGATGTAGCCCGTCAAGTCCATCGTCAGCACGGATTCGTGCAACTGGTCGAGGATTTGCGTCTGCTGCGCCAGCAAGGCTTCGACTTGCGCGTAGGCATGAGTCGAGCGTTGCGCCAGCGAATGCACTTGCAGGACGCCGGCCGTCAACGATGCCAGGCTGGCCAGGTGGCGGCGGTCGGCGTCGTTATACAGCGGACGGCCGGCCACGCTGTAATGGCCGAAACAGTGGCCGTCGAAACTGACTTCCTGCAGCAAGGCGGGCGTATCGCGGGGAAACGGTGCGGCCGGCGCGGTGGCGTCCGTGCTGGCCGCGGGCAGGAACTGGCCATGCGGGCTGGCCATCACGGTGCTGGCGATACGGCCCAGCTCGGCGACCAGCGCGGGGCCGCGCAAACGCACGACGGCGTCGCACAGGGCGGCGCTGTCACCGAGGAAATCCGACACCGGAAACAGGGTCATGCTAGAGGTTCCGGCTGACCTGGATGGCCCATTGGTAAGCCTGCAGCAGGCTGCGCCAATAGGTTTCTCCATCGATGCCGGCGCGGCGCAAACCGTCCGGCGGCGGCGTGGCGCTTTCGACCAGCGCCAGCAAGGTGCCCAGCTCGCCATTGCGTTCCAGCAAGGCGGTGCTGACTTCGGGCGCCAGGTTCAGGGTGGCGATGATCTCTTGCATCGGCATGCCCAGCAGGACGTCGAGCAGCGAAAACACGCCCGCCATGAAGGCCAGGTCTTGCGCGTCGCGGTCGCCGCCGCGCAGCTGGCACAGCGCTTCCATCTGCGCCGCGCGCACGGCCGCCAGCGGCAGCAGCGCGTGAATCTTGCCATCGTCCTGTTGCCGCGCATACAGCAGCAGTTGCAGCCAGCGCTGCAGCTGGCGCCGGCCCAGCAGGGTGATGGCCTGGCTGAAGCTGGTAATCGGCGCCGTGAAACCGAAGGCGGCTGAATTGACCAGTTTCAATAAATGATAGCTGAGGGCCGGGTCTTGCTTGAGCGGCACTTCCAGCTCGTGCGCGTCGGCATCGCGGGCCAGCAGGCCCAGCAGCGACATCAGCCGGCGCCGCGACGTGGCGTCTTCCGGCTCGCCTTGCTGGCGCGCGTGCTGCAAGGCGTAATCGCCGGCAAACCAGCTGACACCGAGTTCTTGCAATGAGGCAATCTGCCCCCCATCGGCGATGTTGTAGGCCAGGTGCGGCCCCGGCAAGGGCAGCAGCTGATGCAGGGCCGGGTGTGCGCCTGCCGCGTCAAAGCTCAGCGCGCGCGCGTCGACTTGCGCCGCCGCCACGGGACCGGCATCGGCGCCATCGAGAAGGATGCGGTAGCCGGCGTCGCGCCATTGCCGGCATTTTTTCTGGAGTTGCTTGTCGCCGGCAAGCTGGGCCGGCAAACGGAAGATGGTGCGTTGCGGCGACAGTTGCGCCAGCACGGCCTCGTCCACGCCATGCGGGTCGGCCAGGGGAATGATGCAATCGAGCGGCGCCAGGAAGGCATACGCATCGGCAGCGGCCAGCGCCGCCAGCAGCGGCGCCGTCAAGGCCTGCGGACTATGCAAGGTGACAGCGACCCACTCGTTATGAGCATTGGCCACTGCTTGTAATCCCACCAACGGAAACAGGTTTGATTCAGACGCTGACATCGGTATCTCAGTGTGGGTAGGGCGCCATAGTAAATAAACTGACCAGCATTGGCAACCCTGGCCCGACAGGGGATGCCCTCGACAGCGAGAATCATTCTATCCGAATCTCACCCACGAAACAGTTTAATTTTGGCAATAGATGTTCAAAAAGAACATTCCCCCGCGAGACCCGCCTGCCATGCGGGTGCGACAAAAACCCGGCACTGCGCACGCTTGCTCAGGCGCTGCCGCCATGTGCGTGCTCGACCGCGTATTTGATCAATTCAGCCTGCCCTTCGATGCCGAGCTTGCGCTTGATGTTCAGCCGGTGCGTCTCCACCGTGCGCACGCTCAGGTCGAGCGCGCGGGCGATCTGCTTGTTCGACTGGCCTCCCGCGATGTGCTGCAACACTTGCTGCTCGCGCGTGGTGAGGAAAGAATCGTGGACTTGCGGCCGAGACAGTTGCCGCGCCAGTGCGGCGCTGTAATAAATGCCGCCGGACATCACGGTCTCGATGGCAAACACAATATCTTTCCCAGGGGCATCTTTAAGCACATAGCCGCGCGCGCCGGCGGCGATGGCTTGCGACACATATTCGAGCTTGTCGTGCATGGACAGGATCAGCACGGCGATCTGCGGAAACGCCTGCTTGAACAGCGCCGTTGCTTCAATCCCGTTCGTGCCGCGCATATTGATATCCATCAGCACGAGGTCCACCTGGTGCGCGCGCGCCTGATTCAACGCTTCGTCGGCGCCGCCCGCCTCGGCCACGACGTCAAAATGCGCCACCGCTTCCAGGCGCGCACGCAAGCCGTCGCGCACGAGGGGGTGGTCGTCCACCAGCAGGATGTTGATCTTCTCGGTCATGGTTCTCTATTTTAATGTGGAGGAAAGCTCGAGCCGCGCCAGCACCACGGTGCCGGCAGGGGACGAGGTGATGTGCAGGCTGCCGCCGATGGCTTCCATGCGTTCCGTCATGTTGCGCAGGCCGATGCCGCGCTGCGGATGCAGGGCGATGCCGTCGAAATCGAAGCCGCCGCCATTATCCTGGATGCGCAATTCCACGGCCTTGCCCGCCTCGCGCAGACTCACTTCCACGCCGCGGGCGTGGGCATGGCGCTCGCAATTGGTCAGCGCTTCCTGTGCGATGCGGAACAGCACGGTATTGACCATATCGGGCAAGCCCTCGCCCGCCGCCGCGGGGCTGGCCGTGAAACTGGCTTGCGCGCTGCTGCTGTCGTTGAATTCATGCACGAGGTGGTCGAGCGCGGCGGCCAGGCCCAGGTCATCCAGAATGGCCGGGCGCAGATTGTGCGAAATGCGCCGCACCTCGCCCAGCACCTTGTTCAGCTGCTCGGCGGCCCGCTCGAACGTGGCGGGCGCCTTGTCTTTCTGTTCCGCATTACCGCCCAGGCGCGCGATGCCCGCCTCGATCTGCAGCTTGATCGACACGAGCCACTGGCTGATGCCGTCATGCAGGTCGCGCGATAGCCGCGCCCGCTCTTCCTCCTGCGATTCGACCACGCGCTGCGCCAGCACTTTCAGCTTGGCGTCGGCCACGCGCAATTCGCGCAGGTTCAGCACGAGGCCGCAGGCGGCCACCAGCAGGGAACCGAGGATGGCGATGGCGGCGATCAGCTCCATGGTCGAGCGGATATTGCGCGACTGCTGGGCATCGACCTTGGCCAGCGCCTGGTCCACGTCATCCATATAAATGCCGGTACCCATCATCCAGCCCCATTCCGGCATCAGGATCACATAGCCGAGCTTGGGCGCGGACTTGTTCGTCGACGGCTTGATCCAGTTGTAGCGTTCGAAACCGCCGCCGCTCTTGGCCCGCTGCATCAGGCGCTGGATGGTCAGATTGCCTTCGGCGTCGCGCAATTGCCACAGGTTCTGCCCCACCAGTTCGGGCTGGCGCGGATGCATCAGCGACTTGCCCTGCAAATCATAGATGAAGAAATAGCCGTCGTCGCCATAGCTGAGGGCGGACAGGATGCGCTTGGCTTCCTCTTGCGTGGCGTCATCCTTGCGCCCCGACTGGTACAGCGAGGCGATGGAATGGCTGGCCAGGGTCACGTAATGCTTGAGCTCGGCTTCCTTGCTGGCCAGATACGCTTGCTGGATGGTGGCGCGCTGCTGCTCGGCCAGGGTAATCGCCTGATGCCGCACGGCAAACGCGATGGCGCACAGGGCGAGGATGAGCGGCGTGATGGCCAGGAAGATGACTTTCTGTCTGAGTTTCATGGCCTTGCGCGCTCGGGCGGCGTCGATGCTGGTGGGAATGCGTGATTTTACGTCGCGGCGCGGCGATCGGTCTGCGTAGTAATACTGAGCGTTACTGCGTAGTGCTGCGCTTGCGGCAATTATACGATTCCTGAATACTCGCCATAAGCTGCAGATACCACGAATTCACACCCAAACTGGCGACGACCAGGCTCGGCAGCACACATCATCGCACGGCACAGCGCCCGTCATATCTCTGGAGGAAGCATGAACCGCATTTTCAAACAGCTCGGCTGGGCAGCGCTTGCGCTGGCAGGCGCCGGGTCCCTGGGCGTCGTCGCCCTGCAACGCGGCGAATCGATCAGCGCGATCTGGATCGTCATCGCCGCCGTCTGCGTCTATCTGATCGCCTACCGTTTCTACAGCCTGTTCATCGCCGACAAGGTGCTGGGCCTGGACTCGCGTCGCATGACGCCGGCCTTCAAGCACAACGATGGCCTCGACCACGTGCCGACCAACAAATATGTGCTGTTCGGCCACCATTTCGCGGCGATCGCCGGCGCCGGTCCCCTCGTCGGCCCCGTGCTGGCCGCGCAGATGGGCTATCTGCCCGGCATGCTGTGGATTTTGGCTGGCGTCGTGTTCGCCGGTGCCGTGCAGGATTTCATCGTGCTGTTCATTTCCATGCGCCGCGACGGCCGCTCGCTGGGCGACCTGATCAAGGCTGAACTGGGCGAGATTCCCGGCATGATCGCCTTGCTCGGCTGCTTCATGATCATGGTCATCATCCTGGCCGTGCTGGCATTGATCGTCGTCAAGGCGCTGACTGGCTCCCCATGGGGCAGCTTCACCGTGATGGCGACGATCCCCATCGCCCTGTTCATGGGCGTGTATTCGCGCTTTATCCGCGTCGGCCGCATCGGCGAAATTTCCATCATCGGCTTCGTCTTGCTGATGCTGGCCATCATCGGCGGCCAGTACGTGCAGGAACACGCGGTATTGGGCCCGATGTTCACGTTCACAGGCACGGAACTGACGTGGATGCTGATCGGCTACGGCTTCATCGCCTCGGTCCTGCCCGTGTGGCTGCTGCTGGCGCCGCGCGACTACCTGTCGACCTTCCTCAAAATCGGCACCATCCTGGGCTTGGCCATCGGCATCATCGTCGTCGCGCCTTACCTGAAAATGCCGGCCATGACCAAGTTCATCGACGGCTCCGGCCCCGTCTGGTCGGGCAATCTGTTCCCCTTCCTGTTCATCACCATCGCTTGCGGCGCCGTCTCCGGCTTCCACGCGCTGATTTCCTCGGGCACCACGCCGAAGATGATTGAAAACGAAAGCCATGCCCGCTTCATCGGCTATGGCGCTATGCTGATGGAATCGTTCGTCGCCATCATGGCCCTGGTGGCCGCCTCGACCATCGAACCAGGCATCTATTTCGCCATGAACAGCCCGGCCGCCCTGATCGGCACCACGGCAGAGTCCGCCGCACAGGCGATCTCGCAGTGGGGCTTCTATGTGACGCCGGAAATGTTGACGCAGACGGCCAAGGACGTGGGCGAGCACAGCATCATCTCGCGCGCCGGCGGCGCACCAACCCTGGCCGTCGGCATGGCGCAGATTCTCTCCGGCGCCATCGGCGGCAAGGCCATGATGGCCTTCTGGTACCACTTCGCCATCCTGTTCGAAGCACTGTTCATCCTGACGGCAGTCGATGCGGGCACGCGTGCCGGCCGCTTCATGCTGCAAGACTTGCTGGGCAGCTTCGTGCCAGCCTTGAAACAGACGGAAAACGTCATCGCCAACCTGCTGGCCACGGGCCTGTGCGTGGCGGCCTGGGGCTACTTCCTGTACCAGGGCGTCGTCGATCCATTGGGCGGCATCAACACCCTGTGGCCGCTGTTCGGCATCGCCAACCAGATGCTGGCTGCGATTGCGCTGATCCTCGGCACCTGCGTGCTGTTCAAGATGAAACGCGGACAGTATGCGTGGGTCACCATCACGCCGACCATCTGGCTGCTGCTGTGCACCCTGACGGCAGGCTGGCAAAAGATTTTCGACGCCAACCCGCGCGTCGGCTTCCTCGCGCATGCCAAGAAATACTCGGCGGCACTCGATGAAGGCACCCTGCTGGCGCCGGCCAAGTCCGTGGCGCAGATGCAGCAGATCATCTTCAACGATTACCTGGACGCGGGCCTGGCCGCCTTCTTCGTGGTGGTCGTCGTCAGCGTGCTGTTCTTCGGCATCCGCACCATCCTGAAGGCGCGCGCCGACAGCAAGCCTAGCACCAAGGAAACGCCGTTCCAGGCCTTGCCGACGGTGCAATGATGATCGACGAAATCATCAAGGCTGGACGGTATCTGGGGCAAAGCATGCGGCTCATGTGCGGCTTGCCCGAGTACGACACCTATGTGGCGCACCGGGAAGTCACCCATCCCGGCGAGCCGATGATGACGTATGAAGAGTTCTTCCGCGAACGGCAGGAAGCCCGCTACGGTGGGGCCGGTAAGCGTGGTGGTTGTTGTTAGCGGACACCGGACCAAACCTGCTACGCGTCGGTATAGGCGGCCTGCGATGCTCACCGTACTAAAGTACGGTTGCGCTTCTCGGCCACCTCTCCCTTCCGCTCGCTACGGCTGGATCAGGTGTTGTAGCTCAGCAATAATTTGAGGGCGGTCTTGCAGGACCGCCCTATTTGTTTCATCTCGTATAAGTTTCCCTCCCCTCTCCTTCCTTAGACCCACATCAATATCGTGGTGTGTCTTCGCGTCTATATTTTTCCAATAGGAAATTAAAAAACAGTCAACAGACCGACCGGAGAAGCGCCGCAACCATGTTCAATTTCCAACGCTCCAGCATCAGTCAGAAGCTGACCATGATTTCGGTACTGTCGTCGGGCTGCGCGCTGCTGCTGGTGTTCGTGGCGTTTGCGCTGACATCCGTGCTCAGCCACAAGGACGATGAAGGCAAGCAGCTGCTGTCCCTGGCGGGCGTGATCGGTGCGGCCAGCGCGGCGCCCTTGCTGGCAGGAAAATCGGCGCAGCCGCAGGCGGAACAGGTGCTGGCCGCGCTGGCCGCGCGCGACGAGGTCGCCCAGGCGGCGCTGTTCGACCGGGGCGGGCGCCTGTTCGCCCTGTACCGCGCGCCGCAGCATGCCGATGGCCTGGCCTCGCCGGAAGACCTGGAACCGGCCCTGCTGGCCGACATGGCCGTGCAACCCGTCACGCAAGGCACGGGCACGCCCCTGGCGCCCGCCATGCGCCTGTACCGTCCCGTCTACCGGCCAGGCCAGCCGCAACAGCTGATCGGCGCCGTGCTGATCGAGGCCGACCTGAACCACATGTGGCGCGACATCGGCCGCCACGTGGGCGCCATCGGCGGCGCCACCGTGCTGTCCTTCCTGATCGCCGTATTCCTCGCGCGGCGCTTCAAAAGCGTGATCGCCGAACCGATCACCAAGCTGATCGACACGGCGCAGAAAGTGTCGAGCAGCCAGACCTACAGCCACCGCATCGCGCACCAGCGCAGCGACGAGCTGGGCGTGCTGATCGACAGTTTCAACGACATGCTGGCGCAGATCGACAGCCGCGACAGCACCCTGGCCAATTACCGCGACCAGCTCGAGCGCCAGGTGGGCGTGCGCACGGCGCAGCTGGAAAAGGCCAAGGATGCGGCCGAGGCGGCCAGCCAGGCGAAAAGCGCATTTCTTGCCACCATGAGCCATGAAATCCGCACGCCCATGAATGGCGTGCTGGGCATGACGGAGCTGCTGCTGGCCAGCCCTTTGAGCCCGCAGCAGCGCCACTACACGAGCATGGTGCAGCGCTCGGGGCAAAATTTGCTGGTGATCATCAACGACATCCTCGACTTTTCCAAGATCGAGGCAGGCAAGCTGAGCGTGGAATACATCCGCTTCAATTTCCGCGAATTGCTCGACGACATAGAACACGTGTTCGCGCCGCAGGCGCAAGCGAAAAACATCAGCCTGGAATTCGACATCGCGTTTGACATCCCCATCGCCATCTGCGGCGACCCGAACCGTTTGCGCCAGATCATCGTCAATCTGCTGGGCAACGCCATCAAGTTCACGGAAACGGGCAAGGTCACCGTGAAAGTGACCGTCTGCAGCGAAGACGCGCCCAGCGTGGGCTTGCGTTTCGAGGTGCACGACACGGGCATCGGCGTATCGAGCGAGGCGCAGACGCGCATCTTCGAATCGTTCTCGCAGGCGGACGGATCGACCACGCGCAAGCACGGCGGCACGGGCCTGGGACTGACGATCTCGAAACAGCTGGTGGAACTGATGGGCGGCACTATCGGCGTTGATAATGCTTTAACGCAAGGATCGATCTTCTGGTTCGAAGTAAATTTCGATAAGCGGCGAGTCGACAGCGACGACCCGTCCTTCAACCTGAAAACCACGCGAGGATTACGCGCCTTGATCGTCGACCACACACCGGCCACGCGCGCCGTGCTGGAGCGGCAACTGGCCAGCTGGCACATCATCAGCGACAGCGCCGGCACGGCCAGCGACTGCCTGGCCAAGCTGCACGCGGCCGCGCAGGCGGGCACGCCGTATGGCGTGGCGCTGCTCGACATGGAATTGCCGCGCACCAGCGGCCTGGCCCTGGCCGCCACCATCAAGAGCGACCCGCTGCTGGCCGACCTCAAACTGCTGCTGCTGAGCACGGAACAGGCGGCGGCCGACCCCGTGCAGCGGCGCGAGGCGGGCGTGGCCTTCCAGCTGATCAAGCCGGCCCGCGAATGCGACCTGTTCGACTGCATCGTCACGCCGCCGCGCGCCAGCGAGGGCATGCGCATCCATCCGCCGCACGCGGCGAGGCAAGTGGGCCGGCGCCAGCGCCGCCGCGTGCTGTTGGCCGAGGACAATCCCGTCAACGTGGAAGTGGCGCTGGCCATGCTCGACAGCCTGGGCCTGGACGTGGTCTGCGCGCGCAACGGCGAACAGGCCATGCAAGCGGCGCAGGCCGAGGAATTCGATCTGATCCTGATGGATTGCCAGATGCCCGTGATGGATGGCTTTGCCGCCACGGCGGAAATCCGCCGCCACGAACAGCAGTGCGGCCACGCCCGCGTGCTGCCCATCGTCGCCATCACGGCCAATGCACTGCAGGGCGACCGCGAAGCGTGCCTGGCGGCCGGCATGGACGATTACCTGAGCAAGCCGTTCACGCAGCAGGACCTGGGCCACACGATCGCCCGCTGGATCACCCTGCCGCGCGCGGCCACCGTGCACCACAGCGAAGTGCCGGAGCTGCAAACGCCCCCA
Organism: Massilia sp. LMS1-1-1.1; assembly: GCF_040815535.1. Taxonomy (NCBI): domain Bacteria; kingdom Pseudomonadati; phylum Pseudomonadota; class Betaproteobacteria; order Burkholderiales; family Oxalobacteraceae; genus Massilia; species Massilia sp. LMS1-1-1.1. Next base: position 25,618 of record NZ_JBFPNG010000002.1, read on the forward strand.
GCGGTGCAGCCCCCCGCTCCCGAGACCGCGCCCGCCGGCCAGCCGCTGAACCGGCAAGCGCTGGAAAACATCCGCGCCCTGTCCGGCACGGATGGCGATGCGCTGCTCGAGCGGGTCATCCTCGCCTTTACCAGCGAGACGCCGCGCCAGTTGAGCGCCATGCGCGCAGCGATTGCCGGCGCCGATGCGGAAGCGCTGCGCAAGGTGGCGCACAGCCTCAAATCGGGCAGCGCCAACGTGGGCGCCGACGGCCTGGCGCAGCTGTGCAAGGAGATGGAAAAACTGGGCCGCGCCGGCGGCACCGACGGCGCGGCTGCCCTGCTGCAGCAGATGCAGCAAGCCTTCCTGACCGTACGCGAATCGCTGAACGCCATCCTCGTGAAGGAACACTGACATGACAGCGCCCCTCTCCCCTCCCCGCGGCCTGGTGCTGGTGGCCGACGACGATCCCGTGATGCGCTTGCTGATGCGGCAGATGCTCACGCAGGTGGGCCTGGACGTGATCGAGGCCGAAGACGGCGTGCAGGCCCTGGCCAGCTACAAGCACAGCGGCCCGGACCTCGTCATGCTCGACGTCGACATGCCGGCCATGGACGGCTTTGCCGTGTGCCGCGAAATCCGCCACCAGGAAGTGGGCGGCACGGTGCCCATCATCATGGTCACGGGCGGCGACGAGCTGGAAGCCGTCACGCGCGCCTACGAGGTGGGCGCGACGGATTTCATTTCCAAGCCCATCAACTGGCCCATCCTCGGGCACCGCGTGCTGTACGTGCTGCGCGCCAGCGACGCCATCGCCCGCCTGCGCATCGCCGACGCGCACAACCGCGCCGTGCTGGCCGCCATCCCGGACACCTTCTTTCGCCTCAACAGCGAAGGTTTTTATCTCGACTACGAACAGGGCCACGACGCCAGCGCCGGCTTTTCCATCACCGACTGCGTGGGCAGCCATATCCGCGACGTGCTGCCGCCCGAAATCGCCGCGCGCCTGCTCGACCAGGCGCACGCCGTGCTGGCCACGCAGCACATCGGCTCGGTCGACTACACGCTCACGCACGAAGACAGCACGCGCCACTTCGAAGCACGCCTGGTGGCGACGGGGGCCGATGAAGTGCTGGGCCTGGTGCGCGACATCAGCGAGCGCAAGCGCACGGAAGAACAGATACGTCGCCTCGCCTATTGCGACAGCCTGACGGGCATCCCCAACCGGCAGGCGTTCCTGGAAACCCTGGAACGCGAACTGGTGCGCTCGAAGGAGCACGACAAGAAATTCGCCGTGCTGTTCATGGACCTCGACGCCTTCAAGCGCATCAACGACACCCTGGGCCACGACGTGGGCGACCATTTGCTCAAGGTGGTGTCCGAGCGCCTGCGCGAAACCATCCGCCCCAGCGACCTGGTGCTGCGCGCCGAATACGAGCTCGATGGCGTCTTTGGCGGCAGCAACCTGGCGCGCCTGGGCGGCGATGAATTCACGATTTTGATACCCGACCTGGAGCGTGTGGAAGATGCGCTGAACGTGGCGCACCGGGTCAAGGAAGCCATGCGCCGGCCGTTCATGATCGAGGCGCACGAGATTTTCGTCACCGCCAGCATCGGCATCTCGCTGTATCCGGAAGATGGCGAGGATTGCAACTCGCTGCTCAAATATGCGGACACGGCCATGTACCACGCGAAGAACTGCGGCAAGAACAATGCCAAGCTGTACAGCTCGTCGCTGACGATGGAAATCATGAGCCACGTCAAGATGGAAGTGGGCTTGAGGAAAGCCTTGCAGAACAACGAACTGTATTTGCTGTACCAGCCGCAGATCGACGTGCCCAGTACGCAGATCGTCGGCGTGGAAGCGCTCGTGCGCTGGCGCCATCCGGAACGGGGCATCATTTCGCCCACGGAATTCATCCCGCTGGCCGAGGAAACAGGGCTGATCGTGCCCATCGGCGAATGGGTGCTGCGCACGGCCTGCAATCAGGCCAAGGCGTGGCAAAACGGTAGCGGGCGCGCCATCCGCATGGCCGTGAACCTGTCGGCCAAGCAATTCAAGGATGAAAACCTGATGCAGATCGTGCTCTCGGCCCTGGCCGACACGGGCCTCGATGCGCGCCTGCTGGAACTGGAATTGACGGAAGGAACCTTGATGGACGATGCGCGCGCCACCATGGTAACCCTGGAGCAATTGCGCGGCATCGGCGTGTACCTGTCGATCGACGACTTCGGCACGGGCTATTCGTCAATGAATTATCTGAAACGCTTCGACGTGCGGGCCTTGAAGATCGACAAGAGTTTTATCGCCGGCTTGCCGCAGGATGCGGAAAACGCGGCCATCACGCGCGCCATCATCGCCATGGCGCATGGCTTGAAAATGGTGGTGGTGGCCGAGGGCGTGGAAACGGACGAGCAGCTGGTGATGCTGGAAGAATACGGCTGCGACATGGTGCAAGGCTATTTCCTGGGCCACCCTTCACCGCACGACACGATCACGGCCATGCTGGCCAGGCAGGCGAACCAGCTGGCCAGCGTGGAAACTAGAGCACTTCGAAGGCAAGGATTTGCGTGACTTGCAGCGGATTAAAATTGTCGTCGGAAATCAAAACCAGGCTGCGGCGGCCGTTTTCCAGACGCGGGCCCCAGCTGATGCCTTCGATATTGTCGACCCGTGCCAGGCCGATCTTTTCCAGGTCCAGCAGCAAACGCTTGCGCGCCGGCACATAGGTCGCGCCCGCCAGGGCCGGCAGCGCCTGCACATCGGTGGCGCCCTCCGTTTCCATTTCGTAGATGCGCACGTGGTTCGTGTAGACGCCGTCCGCATTGGCCACGCCGGCCCGCTCCACCACCAGCAACTGATGGTCGTTGACGGCGAGGATTTCCGACACGCCATTGTCCGCCTCGCGTCCGGGCCCGGGCCGCGACGCCACCGGCTCAATCGGATACGCATACTGGCCCAGCACTTTGCCCGCGCGGTCCAGGCGCGTGATGCGCACGATGGAGCCGTTATCGGGCGTGGCCAGCGGGCCGTCCTGGTACAGGGCCGCTTCCATGCCCAGCCACAAGCTCTTGCCATCGCTGGCAAACGACAGCGCTTCAAACGTCATGTTGTTGCGCGAGCCAACCTCTTCCTTCGAGACATTGAACATGGCCGGTGTCGGCAAGGTGGCCAGGTAACGGCCGCCGCTGTCGGCGTGGCGCACGAACGGGTGCAAGCCCACCTTGCGGTTGCCTTCGCTGCCGTACCACAGGCTGCCATCCTGCGGATCGACACGGATGGTTTCGATATCGGCTACCTGGTCGCCCCGGTCCAGCTTGGCATGCGCCAGGTTCGGATAGCGGCTGCCGTCGGGCTGCGTGAAGAAATGCACGCTGCTCAAGGTCACACTGGTAAACGCCTTGCTGTCAAAGTTCAAGGCAGCGCGGTAGAAGCGGGCCGGATTGATTTCCGAGCGGTCATCGCTTTCCATCACCCAGCTCTTGTTGGCCGCATCGTAATCGATGCCGGACAAGCCGCCCACCGTGGTGCCCTCGAACGCGTGTTTGAGCGCGATGCGCTGTTCGCCAATCAGGCGCAGGCCCGTAATCGGCGCGTTGTGGGAGAAGTTGGCGCAGGCGGAAAGGACAATGGCGGCGGATGCCAGGGCAAGCGCGGTACGGAGAAATCGGTGCATGGCAGGTATCAGTAAGTTGCGTAGGTCGGATTAGCGCGAAGCGCGTAATCCGACAACATTATTGGCGGCACACGCCGGATCACACCACCCCATCGACCTTGAGCCGCGCAATGGCGGCCGCATCGTAGCCGAGGGACGCCAGCACCTCGTCATTGTGCTGGCCCAAAGTCGGCCCCAGCCACTGCGTCTTGCCCGGCGTGGCGGACAGTTTCGGGCTGATGGCGGGCAATTTGACGGGCGTGCCGTCGGCAAACTGGTGCTGTTCGAACATGTCGCGGGCGAGAAATTGCGGATCGCTCATCATGTCGCGCACGGAGTAGATTTTGCCGGCCGGTACGTCAGCAGCCTTGAGCACGGCCAGCGCGCTGTCTATCGTGTGCGTGGCGCACCAGGCGCCGATGGCGGCGTCGATTTCCTGTGTACGCGCAACGCGCCCGTCATTGCGCGCCAGTTGCGGGTCGCCCGCCATGTCGATGCGGCCCATGGCCAGCATCAAGCGCTTGAAGATGGCGTCGCCATTACCGGCAATCACGATGTTTTCGCCGTCGCCCGTCGTGTAGGTATTCGAGGGCACGATGCCAGGCAAGGAGCCGCCTGTGCGCTCGCGTACCACGCCCGCCTGATCGTATTCGGGCACCAGGGATTCCATCAGGTTGAACACGGATTCATACAGGGCCACATCGACCATCTGGCCTTCGCCGGACGCCGCGCCGCCCGTCACGTCGCGGTGGCGCAAGGCCATCATGGCGCCGATCACGCCGTGCAGGGCCGCCACGGAGTCGCCGATCGATACGCCGACGCGCACGGGCGGACGGTCGGCAAAGCCGGACACATAGCGCAAGCCGCCCATCGATTCGCCGATGGCGCCGAAACCGGGCAAATCCTTCATCGGCCCCGTCTGGCCAAAGCCGGACAGGCGCACCATGATGAGGGAAGGCTTGATCTGCTTGAGCTGCTCGTAGCCGAGATCCCACTTTTCCAGCACGCCGGGGCGGTAGTTCTCGATGATGATGTCCGCTTCCAGGGCCAGCTGGCGCGCAATGGCCCGGCCTTCGGGCGACTTCAGGTTCAAGGTGACGCTTTTCTTGTTGCGCGCCTGCACCGACCACCACAGCGAGGTGCCATCCTTCAGTACTCGCCAGGTACGGATGGGGTCGCCGCCATCGGGCGACTCGATCTTGATCACGTCGGCGCCGAATTCGGCCAGCATGCGGGCACAGAACGGCCCCGCGATCAGGGTGCCCAGTTCCAGCACTTTAATGCCTTGCAATGGACCAGTGGTCGCGGAGGATTCTGTCATGTTGTATTCAGGTTGCCCTGCGGTCAAGCATCGCGCGGGCAATCGTGCCCGCATCGACGTATTCCAGTTCGCCGCCCACGGGCACGCCGCGGGCCAGGCGGCTCACGCGCAAGCCCCGCGCCTTCAGCATTTCGCTGATGTAGTGGGCCGTCGCTTCGCCTTCATTGGTAAAGTTGGTGGCCAGCACCACTTCGCCGACCACGCCATCGTTGGCGCGGTTTAATAGTTTTTCGAGGTGGATATCTTTCGGGCCGATGCCGTCCAGCGGAGACAATCTCCCCATGAGGACGAAATACAGGCCCTTGTAGGTCAGCGTCTGCTCGATCATCAACTGGTCGGCGGGCGTTTCCACCACGCACAGCAAGCGCTTGTCGCGCTCTTCGTCGAGACAGGTCTCGCACACCTCATGTTCGGTAAAGGTATTGCACAGGCCGCAGTGATGCACGGCATCGACGGCCTGGAACAGGGCGCGCGACAGCATGGCCGCGCCTTCCCTATCGTGCTGCAACAAATGAAATGCCATCCGCTGCGCCGACTTGGGGCCGACGCCGGGCAGGCGCCGCAGCGCCTCGGTCAAGAATTCAAGCGACTTGGACATGGATCAACCTTGCCCCGTGCCATAGATCGAGCGCATGCGGTAGTGCATCAGAATGGCATTTTGAAGCCAGCTGGCAAGTTCATGCCGCCAGTCAAGCCTGCCATTTTTTCAGCGGACGTCGCTTCCGCCTTGCGTACGGCGTCGTTGAAGGCGGCAGCCACCAGGTCTTCCAGCATGTCCTTGTCGTCGGCCAGCAAGGACGGGTCGATGGAGACGCGCTTGACGTCGTTCTTGCACGTCATGACGATTTTCACCAGGCCGGCGCCGGACTGGCCTTCCACTTCCACCAGCGCCAGTTGTTCCTGGGCTTTTTTCATGTTGTCTTGCATTGCTTGCGCCTGCTTCATCAGGCCAGCCAGTTGATTTTTCATCATGAGAATGCTCCGTTCAATTCAGTTTATGAGTTTTGTTAATCATTAATGCAGGGTCGGCGCGGCGGAGCCGGCCGGTGCAGGGGTAATTGTTCCCGGCACAACAAAAGCGTCGAATGCACGCTTCATGTCGAGCACGAAGGGATCGCTGGCGATGGTTTCTTCCGCTTGCAGCTGGCACGCCTCGCGGTGGGCCTGCGCCTCCGCGCTGGCCGTGTACCAGACGGCGCCCAGTTCCGTGTCGACATTGACCTTGCGGCCGAAGCGTTCGCTGAGCACGGCCGCCAGTTTTTCCACGTTGGCCGGACTGCGCCAGGTGTCGATGGGCACGCGCAGGCGGAAAGTCGTGCTGTGGCCGTCGTGCAGGCATTCGATCAGCTCGGCCTGCACGGCCAGCTGCTGGGCTATGCCGCGCAGGGGCAGCACGGCGGCGACGGCGGGCCAGTTGCCGTCCCAGTCCAGGCCCGGTACGGGCGTGATCACATACGGTCCGCTCGGCGCGGCTTGCTTGGCGGCGCGCTGCGGCATGATGACGGCCGGCTGCTCGCTGCTCTGCGCGGCGGGCGCCGACACGGCAGCCGAGGCGCTGTCGTCGGAGAATTCGGTGACCCACGGCGGCAAGTCGTCGTCGGCGGGTGCCTGCTGTGGCGGCGGCGCGGCAGGACGCGCCTGCTGCACGGGCGCCGTAGCGGCCACTGGCGCTTCCATCACGGCGACCGGTGGTGCATCGTCCCACGGCGCAGGCGCTTTTGCGGCGGCGGGTGGTGGCGGTGCTGCCTGGACCGGTGCGGCCGGGGCTGGCGCCGCGGCGACAGCTTCCGCTACCGGTGCGGGGGCAGCCGGCTTGGGCGCCGACGATGGCGCCGATGGCGCGCTGCCCGGACGGCCTTTCGAGGCGGCACGGGCCGCTTCCAGCGCCGCATTGATGGCGGCGCGGGCGGAACTGATCGGGGCGCCCGATGCTGCCGGGGCGGCCGCAGCGGGAGCAGGAGCAGGAGCGGCAGGCGGCGGTGCCGCTGGTGCTGGCGCCGGGGGTGCTACAGCTGCCGGTGCCGGTGCCGGGGCAGCCGCGCGTGGTGGCGGCGCTTCGCTGCGGGCCATGCTGGCGGCAGCGGCTGCGACCACGGCGGGCGGGGTCACGGCTGCATGGCTGGCCACGGTGTTCGTGGCGGCGCGGGCGGCCGGTGCGGATGCGCCAGCCGCGGCGCGCGCGGCGGCCACGGCAGCGGGACGGTTGCCCGATACAGACGCTGGCGCGGCAGCAGGCACACCTTCGGCGCCGCCTATGCCGGGCCGAAAGGCCAGCATGCGCAGCAAGGTCATGGTAAAGCCCGCGTATTCGTCGGGCGCCAGGCCCAGTTCATTGCGGCCATGCACGGCGATCTGGTAAAACAGCTGGACTTCTTCCGCGTCAAACGCGGCAGCCAAACGGACGATGTCTGCGTACTCAGGCAGATCCTGCGGCAAGGCGGCTGGCACGGTTTGCGCCAGCGCAATGCGGTGCAGCAAGGTACCCAGGTCTTGCAAGGCGCCGTTGTACGACAGGCTGCGCGACGCCATCTCGTCGGCCACGGCCAGCAGATCGGCGCCATCCTGCTGCGCCAGCGCGTCGAGCAGGCGTACCAGGTACGATTGGTCGAGCGCACCGAGCATGCCTTGCACGGCGTCCAGGGTGACCGCGCCGGCCGCGTAGGCAATGGCCTGGTCCGTCAGGGACAGCGCATCGCGCATGGAACCGTGGGCGCCCTGGGCCAACAGGCGCAAGGCCGGCTGTTCGAAGGTGATGCCCTCTTGCCCCAGGATATTGTCCAGGTGGCTGATGATGTGGCCGGGCGGCATCTGCTTGAGGTTGAACTGCAGGCAGCGCGACAGCACGGTCACGGGAATCTTTTGCGGGTCCGTCGTGGCCAGGATGAACTTGACGTGCTCGGGCGGCTCTTCCAGGGTCTTCAGCATGGAATTGAACGCGTGGTTCGTCAGCATGTGCACCTCATCGATCATATAGACCTTGAAGCGCGCATTGCTTGGCGCATACACGGCTTGCTCGAGCAGTTGCGCCATTTCATCGACGCCGCGGTTCGACGCCGCATCCATCTCAATATAGTCGACAAAGCGTCCCGCATCGATCGCCGTGCACGCTTCGCACTGGCCGCAAGGCTGGGCCGTGATGCCGCCCGTGCCATCGGGGCCGATGCAATTGAGCGACTTGGCCAGGATGCGCGACAGGGTCGTCTTGCCGACGCCGCGCGTGCCCGTGAACAGGTAGGCGTGATGCAATCGGCCGCTGTGCAAGGCATGCGTGAGCGCGCGCACGACGTGCTCCTGGCCGACGAGCGTCTCGAAATTCTTGGGGCGGTATTTACGGGCGAGGACTTGATAGGACATGCTGAGATTTTACCATGCGATTTTGCGGGTGATCCTGCGCGGCGGGCGCAAGCCTCATGGCCGGGCCAGGACAAATCTGGCAAACGCGGCAAAGCAGCAATTGTATAACATGGCCAGCTAGAAACAGTGAAAACACGGCAAGCCCGGCAATGCTGCGGATCGGCAAGAAAACGGGGCCGTAAAAGCAAAAAAGCTGCCCATGGCAGCTTGATTGTTGATCCTGATAAAACATTCCCGAAGGAGGCGAGCCTGATCTGCGGCACTCATGGTTAATAGCCGTGGCTGCTTCGTTCCCGACCTGACCAGGTTAGCCATGCCACGATGCGCAGGGGCCCGCCAGGGACAATTATAACCGACCTGCGCAAGATTGGGAAATTGCCGTGCAGTCAAGCCAAACCCAGAAGCAAAATCTGGGGTCGTACCCTGAGGGTACGACCCCGGCATCCGCAATCGGGTTGGCCTTACAACCCCAGCTCCTGCCAAATCCCATCCACCTTGGCCTTCACTTCCGGCGTCATGGCAATCGTCGTGCCCCACTCGCGCGTCGTTTCGCCCGGCCATTTATTCGTCGCATCGATACCCATCTTGCTGCCCAGGCCGCTGACCGGCGAGGCGAAGTCCAGGTAGTCGATCGGCGTATTGTCAACCAGGGTCGTGTCGCGGATCGGGTCGACACGGGTAGTGATGGCCCAGATGACTTCTTTCCAGTCGCGGATGTTGACGTCTTCGTCGACGACGACGATGAACTTGGTATACATGAACTGGCGCAAGAAACTCCACACGCCGAACATCACGCGCTTGGCGTGGCCCGCGTACTGTTTCTTGATCTGCACCACGGCCATGCGGTAGCTGCAACCTTCGGGTGGCAGATAGAAGTCGGTGATTTCACTGAACTGCTTTTGCAGCAGCGGCACGAACACTTCGTTCAGGGCCAGCCCCAGCACGGCCGGCTCGTCCGGCGGTTTGCCCGTGTACGTGGAGTGGTAGATCGGATCGCGGCGCATGGTGATGCGGTCGATGGTAAACACGGGGAAACTGTCCTGCTCATTATAGTAGCCCGTGTGGTCGCCATACGGCCCTTCCAGCGCATGCTCGTAGCCGCTCGGATGGTTTTCGTCCGGATAGATATGGCCTTCGAGCACGATTTCGGCCGAGGCAGGCACGCGCAGCTCGCTGCCGATGGCTTTCACCAGCTCCGTGCGGCTGCCGCGCAGCAAGCCGGCGAACTGGTATTCGGACAGGCTGTCCGGCACCGGCGTGACGGCCCCTAATATAGTAGCGGGATCGGCACCGAGCGCGACGGCGATCGGATACGGTTTGCCCTTGCTCTGGATCGCGTGCTCGCGGAAGTCCAGCGCCCCGCCCCGGTGCGCCAGCCAGCGCATGATGACCTTGTTGCGCCCCAGCACCTGCTGGCGGTAGATGCCGAGGTTTTGCCGCTTCTTGTTCGGGCCCTTGGTAATTACCAGGCCCCAGGTGATCAGGGGTGCGACGTCGCCAGGCCAGCAATGCTGGATCGGCAGGCGCGCGAGGTCGACGTCGTTGCCTTCCCAGACGATTTCCTGACACTTCGCGCCGCGCAATTCTTTGGGCGACATGTCCCATACGGATTTCACCAGCGAGCCCAGGCCCAGCAGATCCTTGAAATCCTTCGGCGGCTCCGGCTCCTTCAGCCGCGCCAGCACATGGCCGATCTTGCGCAATTCGCTGACATCTTCCGCGCCCATGCCCAAGGCCACGCGGCGCGTGGTGCCGAACAGATTGCCCAGCACCGGCATGGTGTGTCCCGTCGGATTATTGAACAGCAAGGCCGGTCCGCCCGCGCGCAAGGTGCGGTCGCACACTTCCGTCATCTCCAAAATCGGTGAAATGGGGGTCGAAATGGGCTTAAGTTCACCCATTTGTTGCAGTTGAGAAATAAAATCTCGTAAATCTGAATATTTCATGTGTTTTTAATTTTTTTTGACGTCGGACGCCGTTGCTGAAGGATCTATGCCAAGTAATTGATTTTATTGGCTTTTGGCACAATGCAAGTCAAAAAGTGAGACATAAAAGTAATAAAGAAACGATTCGTTAGTATTGACTTGATATAAAACGGCTTCTACAATTCGCCCAACTTGAAAGAGCACGCCGGCCCAGAGCTTGATTTTAGCGTTTCTCTTTCATTCACGGAGTCGGGGCTCCACATGACATTTTAAGGAGTGTTTTCAAAAGGCGTCTGCCTTACCCCCGGTAAAAGTTGTATTGCGACTGATCCAATACCAGAATGGGACCGATCAGCTCAAGCAAGCAATGACGGCGTTTCTCGCACGCATCCATACGCGGCGGAAACGATGATATTTCTGATGCACGGCATTGGCAGTACCCACAACACCGCGACACCGCGGAGGGACTGCCTGTTGACGCGACATTTCGGGGAACTCTATGACTCATCGTAGCACTGAAGCAGCATTACCTGCTTCAACCGTGGCTGGTCAGCCAGCGTTGGCGCGTTTGCGCGCCCGCGCACAAGCCATTTCGGCACGTGGCGTTTTAACCACTGCGCAACACACACTGACAGTCTTCGGCATTTCCGCCCTGGCACTGATCGCCCTGCTGATGTTCCGCCCTGACCTGGGCAAGCAACTGACGCACAGCCTGTTCCCGCTGCCGATGGCAGAAGCGCAAGCCGTTGAAGCGCCGGCCCTGTCGGCACTGATGGAAGCGCCCGCTTCCGTGCAAACGGCCGCCGCCAGCGACGCGCCGCTGAGCAAGGAAGAAAAAGCCTTGCTGGGCACGCAAAAGCAGCAGCAATGGGTCACCAACTGGCTCTCCAAGCGCTACCGCGTGGCAAACGATGCGACCAATATGCTCGTGTCGACGGCGTACCTGACGGCCCGCGAAATCAAGCTGGATCCGCTGCTGATCCTGGCCGTGATGGCCATCGAATCGGGCTTGAACCCGTTCGCGGAAAGCCCCGTCGGCGCACAAGGCTTGATGCAAGTCATGTCGAAAGTGCATCATGAGCGCTTCCAGGAAATGGGCGGCGTGCAAGCAGCCCTGAATCCCGTCGCCAACATCCGCGTCGGCTCCCTGATCCTGAAAGACTACGTCACGCGTGGCGGTTCCGTCGAAGCAGGCCTGAAAACCTACGTGGGTGCCGCCAACTTCGCCACCGACTCGGGTTACGGCTCGCGCGTGCTGGCCGAATACCGCCGCCTGAAACAAGTGTCGGCTGGCCAGCGCGTGCCGACCACGACGCCGGTGATGGCATCGAACACGCCAGCACCAGCCAAGGCACCGGCAGCGGAAAGCGGCAGCATCACCATCAAGATTGCCCCACATAACGAGATCGCCGGCCTGTGACCCTTTAAAAGCCCTCACAGGGGCATCCAAAAGCAGCACCCAATGAAAAAGCCACCGTTCACGCAAGTGCCGGTGGCTTTTTTGTTGCCCTGCGGCAGCAGCCGCAGGAACTACGCTGTATATTACTTGCGCTTGTTGGCGTTGACTTCTTCCTCGCGGAATTTCACTGCCAGCTTGTCGAGCACGCCGTTCACATACTTGTGACCGTCGATACCGCCAAACGACTTGGCCAGCTCGACCGCTTCGTTGATGACGACGCGGTACGGGATTTCCATGTTGTTCTTCAGCTCGAAAGCGCCGATCAGCAGGATGCCATGTTCGATCGGCGACAGTTCCGCGATATTGCGGTCGATCAATGGTGCCATGCTTTCGCGCAGCGCCAGCGAATCCTTGATGGCGCCGTACAGCAGCACCGTGAAATGATCGCCATCGGCCTTGTCGAAACCATGCGCCGCGCGAATATTGTTCACGACGGTGGTCGCGTCTTCATTGTTCAGCAGCCACTGGTACAAGCCCTGCAGCGCAAACTCGCGCGCGCGGTGACGCGGCGTGCGGTTTTTGCTGGGATTGGCGAGCAAATTTTTCTCAGTCATGATTGTTACCTGTTCTTAAATACGTATTTACTGCAGATAGTGACGAATACCGCGGTGCGATGCCAGGCAACACTCCGCGGCGCAAGCACGATTAATCCTCGTCTGTGTCTTGCAACTCTTCCAGCGCTTGCGCCAGATTAGCCATTTCCACTGCCACGCGTGCCGCTTCAGCTCCCTTGACCAGCATGCGCACTTCCGCCTGCTCGTCGTTTTCGGTCGTCAACACTGCGTTGGCGATCGGAATGCCGTAATCGAGACCGACGCGCGTGATGCCCGCGCCCGATTCGTTCGATACCAGCTCGAAGTGGTAGGTTTCACCGCGAATCACGGCGCCCAGTGCGATCAGGGCGTCGAATTGCTCGGTTTCCGCCATTTTTTGCAGAATCAGTGGGATTTCCAGGGCGCCCGGCACGGTCACGTGCAGGATATCTTCATCGGCCACGCCCAGCTTGCTCAACTCTTCCAGGCATGCCGACAGCAAGCCACCACCGACGATTTCATTGAATCGTGCCTGGACGATACCGACGCGCAAACCTTCGCCGGCAAAATTGGTTTCATATGTTCCTACGGTCATCATAAGCCTCTTTAATCTGGTGGTTCAGGGCGGCACGCACATGCCGCCATCGTTTACTCTCACATCGACGCCTGACAAAATCGTAGCGAGCGGCAGCGAGTTGTGGTCGAGAAGCGCAACTGTACGAAGGTACAGTGAGCATCACAGACCGCAAATCGCGACGCGCAGTAGATTTAGTCAGGCGTCTGGCCAGGATGGCACTGAAAACCGGTCACTTCCAGGTCGAAACCAACCATCGACGGCATCTTGCGGGGGCTGGCCAGCAATTGCATCTTGCTCACGCCCAGGTCGCGCAGGATTTGCGCGCCGATGCCATAGCTGCGCAAGTCCATGCTGGCCGCGCGGCCTTTCGGCTTGGCTTGCGGCGTGTCCAGGGCGGCGAACTGGGCAAACAGTTCGCTCGACGTCTCGCCGCAGTTCAACAAGACCATCACGCCACGCTCGGCCTGCTTGATGGCGGCCATCGAGGCGGCCACCGTCCACGAGTGGGTGGTCGCTTCGCTTTCCAGCACGTCCAGCAGGGAAACGGGCTGGTGCACGCGCACCAGCGCTTCCAGGCCGGGAGCCAGATCGCCATGCACGAGGGCCAGATGGGCCGACGCGCTGGGCTTGTCGCGGAAGGCGATCAGGCGGAACTCGCCATGCGCCGTGTGCAAGGTGCGCTCGGCAACGCGTTCGACCAACGATTCTGTCTGGCTGCGGTAATGGATCAGGTCGGCAATCGTGCCGATTTTCAGGCCATGCTGCTCGGCAAACACCAGCAAATCCGGCAGACGCGCCATGGTGCCGTCGTCCTTCATGATTTCGCAAATCACGGACGCGGGCGTCAAGCCGGCCATGGCCGTCAGGTCGCAACCGGCTTCCGTATGGCCTGCGCGCATCAGCACGCCGCCCTTTTGCGCTTTCAGCGGGAAGATATGGCCAGGCTGGACGATATCACTGGGCTGCGTGCCCTTGGCTACGGCCACCTGGATGGTCTTGGCGCGGTCGGCGGCGGAAATACCCGTCGTCACGCCTTCGGCCGCTTCGATGGAAACAGTAAAGTTGGTACCGTAGGCGGTGCCGTTGCGCGACGTCATCATCGACAGGTTCAGCTCGTCGCAACGCTCTTCCGTCAGGGTCAGGCAGACGAGGCCACGCGCATGCGTGATCATGAAATTGATGGCTTCAGGCGTCACGAAATCGGCGGCAAGCACCAGATCGCCTTCATTTTCCCGGTCTTCTTCATCGACCAGTATCACCATGCGGCCGGCGCGCAATTCAGCGACGATCTCTTCGGTGCTGGATATAGACATTGTTCATCCTCTTATGACGCCGGTCAAAACCTGCTGCGCGTCGGTTTTGCCAGGCGTTGTTAGTGAAACTAAAAACTGAAACATCAAGCACGAATATTCCTCAGATTTCCGGGAATTTTCTTATAACCTGCTATTTTAAAGGATTTAGCGCTTGCAGACCTGAAATAAGACAGCTTTACGGCACGGATGCCGCAGCCTGCATCACAAAGCGCCGATTCCCCGTTCCAGCGCAGACGGCGGTGGCAAGACGCGCGCCGCCGGCCTTGCAAAGAGCATAAGATCAGTCTGTCACCGCCACGGCGCTGATACCCACTCGCAGCGACACCCCACACAGGAGCGGCAATATGAAAACCAACGGATCGGCCATCTGGTCAGGCGGCATCAAGGATGGCAAGGGCGCCATCAGCACGCGCAGCGGCGCCTTGCAGGAATATCCCTACGGCTTTGCCAGCCGCTTCGAAGGCAAGCCCGGCACGAATCCCGAGGAATTGATCGGCGCCGCCCACGCGGGCTGTTTCACCATGGCCCTGTCGCTGATCCTCGGCGAAGCGGGCCTGACGGCGGAAAAGATGGAGACGACGGCCGAAGTGACCCTCGACAAGGTGGACGACGGCTTTGCCATCACGGCCGTCCATTTGATCCTGAAAGCGAAGATACCGGGCGCCGACCAGGCGAAGTTCGAGGAATTGACGGGCAAGGCCAAGGCTGGCTGCCCCGTATCGAAGCTGCTGAAAGCCAACATTACCCTGGACGCCACCCTGCTGCCCTAGATTTTAGGCACGGGCTTGACGGGTTCCACGGCAGCGACGGGCGCCACCAGCGGCAGGCGCGAGTCGCTGGCCGGCAATGGCCGGTTCATCAGGCCGGGATTCAGGGCGGCATTGTTCAGGTTATACGCGGCAATCGCCGCCGCTACGGATGGGTCTTGCGATGACGGCAAGGGCACGGCCTGGCCCGCTGCTTGCGCGGCTTGCTGCTGCGCCTGGGCATTTTGCTGGGCCAGCTGGGCCTGGGCCGTCGCCGCCAGTCCTGCTTGCGCCTGTAACTGGGTATCGCGCGCCTGGGTCTGCGCACGCGCGGCCTCTGCCTGCGCCAGCAGCTGGGCATCGCTGTCGGCCAGCTGTGCCGAGGTCAGCCGTGTACGCTCCATCGCATCGGCTGCCGCCTGCGCCTGCTCTTCGCGCTGCGTCTGCTGCAATTGATCCTGGCGTAACGCGTCAAGGCGCGCATCTTCCTGCCGCAGGGCCTGGCGTTCGGCGTCCAGGCGCTGCGTGTCGATATCTTGGGCGTCAAAACGCCGCTGGCCGGCCCGCTGCGCCTGCTGCAGGTCCTGCCCGGCTGTCGCCGGTGGCGGCCGCAGCTCCTGCAAGTCCAGATTCAGCTCTTCCGCTTCCAGTTGCTGCTGCAGTTCCAGCTGCCGCTGCGCGATGGCAGCCGTTTGCGGCGGCGCCCCGTCGATGGGCTGCAGCTGCGTGGCTTGCGACGCCTGCACGGCGCCGGACGGCAATGTTTCGCCTGTTAAATCCGCTTCGACATTGGTCGCCAGCGGCGCGCCCTGCTGCCGGGCCAGCACGGCGCCCACCTGTGCCAGCACGTCCGTTCCCTGTTGCAAGGCGTCGAGGGTGGCATTGCTGTCGGCCGCATAGGCGGCTTGCAACGTTGGCGCATCGACATCTTCATTGCGCAAGTCGATGCCGATACGGGCCAGCTGCGCTTGCGTGAGCAAGCTGCCGTCCTGCGCCAGCGCGGCGGCCGCATCCGTCGTGCCGTCGCCCGACAATAAATCGTAGCGCTGCGCCAGGCTGCCCGGCGTGTCGCCGGCCGTCGCCAGCTGGCTGGCGTCGATGCCGCTCGTTTGCAGCTGGGCGAACGATTCCGTCAACTGCCGCGCCAGCGCCAGCAAGTCGTCATTGACATTCACGGGGGTATTTGCCGCCCTGGCCTCTTCCGTGGCGCCCTGCAAGGCCAGCAGTTGCCGGCGCGACAAGGCCACGCCGGACAGGAACTGGCCCAGCGGGGAGATGTCGACCTGGGTCGAGGATTGGATGGCAAGGGCCGCCGCCGCGCTGGACGGCGGCACGGGCAGCGCTGGCGCCAGCGGCGCCAGCGGTACCGTCTCGCCCACGCGGGGCGTGGCCGGGATGGTGTTGGGCACGGTTGCGCGCGAAATCGGGTCCATGGCTAGCCTCCACTGCGGAAAGCTTCATAGTATGCGCGTCTGAAAGAAAAGCAACACACGCTTTGCAAGGCCGCTGGTGTGCTGCTTCAAGCTGCGGTGTTAAGCGGCAGCCTTGTCCAGCGACAACATGCGCTCGACATAGCGGGCGATCAGATCGATTTCCAGGTTGACCTTGCCATCGACCGTCAAGTGTTTCAGGGTCGTCATGGCGATCGTGTGCGGGATCAGGTTGATCGAGAAACGGCAGCCGTTGACGGCGCCCGCGCCCAGGTCTTCCACGCGGTTGACGGTCAGCGACACGCCATTGACGACGACGGAACCCTTGAAGGCCAGGTATTTCGCCAGCTCGTGCGGCGCTTCGATCACCAGTTCCCACGATTCGCCCACGGCTTCGAACTTGCGCACGATGCCCAGGCCGTCAACGTGGCCCGAGACCAGGTGGCCACCCAGGCGCTCGGCCAGGGTCAGGGCTTTTTCCAGGTTCACTTCCGTGGTGGTATCAAGTCCCACCGTGCAATTGAGGCTTTCGCGCGAGACATCGACGGCAAAGCCGGTGTCCGATTTTTCCACCACCGTCATGCAGGCGCCATTGATGGCGATGGAATCGCCCAGGGCCACATCGGCCAGCGGCAAGCCGCCCGCATGGATGTTCAGACGCACGCCGGCATCAAGGCCGCCGTCAAGTGCTTGCACGGTTTCAATCTTGCCGATGGCGGCAACAATTCCTGTAAACATGAACTAACCCTATAAAGTATAAAAGTATTAATTGCGCTGGGCGAATCTTGCAAGGATACGCACATCTTCGCCCACTTGCTGAACCTGGTGAAATTGCAAAGTGCGCTGCTGCTTGATATCCGTCAATGCGGGCAAGTCAAACATGCCTTGTGCATCGCCCAGCAAGGTGGGTGCCAGGTAGACCAGCAGCTCGTCAACGCAGCCTTCGCGTATCAGCGAACCGTTCAGCTTGGCGCCGGCCTCGACGTGGACTTCATTGATTTGCCGGCGCCCCAGTTCCAGCATCAGCGCGGGCAGGTCGACCTTGCCGTCCCCGTTCGGCAACACGATGACTTCCGCACCCAGGGCACGCAACTGCGCTTCCTTTTCCGGGTTGGCGACGGCCGCCACGATCCACGTGCCGCCACCTTGCAAGATGCGCGCGTCGAGGCTGATGTCGAGCCGGCTGTCGACGACGATGCGGCGCGGCTGGCGCGGCGTCTCGACGGCGCGCACGTTCAGTTGCGGGTCATCCGCCTTGACCGTGCCGATGCCCGTCAGAATCGCACAGGCGCGCGCGCGCCAGGCGTGGCCGTCGGCGCGCGCCAGCGGCCCCGTGATCCACTGGCTTTGCCCATTATGCAAGGCCGTCATGCCGTCCAGGCTGGCCGCCGTTTTCATGCGCACCCACGGCTTGCCGCGCTGCATGCGCGAAAAGAAGCCGATATTCATTTCATAAGCCTCGTCGGCCAGCACATCCGTGGTGACGGCGATACCGGCCGCTTGCAGCTTGGCCAGTCCCTGCCCCGCCACCAGCGGGTTCGGGTCCGTCATGGCGGCCACGACGCGGCCCAGTCCCGCGCGCACGAGCGCATCGGAGCATGGCGGGGTACGGCCGTGATGGTTGCACGGCTCCAAGGTGACATAAGCGGTGGCGCCGCGCACGTCGTTGCCGCGCGCCGCCGCATTGGCCAGCGCTTGCACCTCGGCATGATCTTGCCCGGCCGCCTGCGTCACGCCGGCGCCGATCACCTGGCCATCCCTGACGATCACGCAGCCGATGCGGGGATTGGGCGAGGTCGTGTACAGACCGCGCGCCGCCCATTCCAGCGCCAGGCGCATGCCATCGATATCGTTGAGTATTTCCACGGGCTACTTTGCTTGAAGGTGAGTAATTGATCAGTCTTGCTACGAACTGTCGGCCACGCCGCTGCAATTGGCCGCTTGCTGCTGCGGATCGCACACGCGCACCCTGCCCAGCATATTGATTTTAATATGGCGCACCTGCTTTCCCAAAGCCAGGGACAAAGTACCCCAGCGCGCCGCCAGACTATTGGTCGCGCTGCAACTGCGTCCTGCGCCATTGTAGGCGATATAAAACGGCGCCGTGGCCGACGAGAACACGAACTGGGCCGTGATGCCCTCCGGCAGCGGCCCCTGGCGGAACAGCAATTCATCATCGCCATCGAACGCCAGGCTGGAATTGCGGTCGATGAAGATCAGCCAGCCCGTGCGCCAGTCCGTGCCACCGGGCCCGGCCGGCATCAGCAACACGCGCTGTCCCCGCGCCATCGCCTGCGCCCGCGTCAGTTCGATGGCCGAGAACAAGTCCGTGGCCGCCGCGCGCACTTGCTGGCGCGCCAGTACCTGCTGCAAGCTGGGCAAGGCAGCGGCCGCCAGCAGCGCGGCAATCGCCAGCACGGCCAGCAATTCGAGCATGGTATGCCCGAGGGTGCGTACAGTCCACGGTGGCCGCTTGCGCGTCATGGCCTAGGGCCAGCAATGGCTGGCTGGGCCGCTGCTGCCGCGCTGGCCCGTGCTGCTGAACGACAGCACGCCGCAATCGGCATCCTGGAATTGCGCATCAACCTTGGACGTGCCCGGCATGGCGCGCAACAGCACGCATTGCCCGATCGCCAGGCCGGGACAGGCCAGCGCCTCGATTTCATATGCGCTGCCGGCCGCGCCCCCTTCGCCCGACCACCATGGGAATTGCTGCGACTGCTGCGCCGGCGATGCCGAGGAAAAGGCCAGATAGCGGTTATTTTGCGAGTAATAGCGCTCCTGCTGCTGCATCAGGCGCAGCAGGGCCGCCTGTCCCTGCACCCGCTTGGCACGCACGACATGGCTGTGATAAGCGGGCACGGCCAGCGCCAGCAGCAAGCTCATGATCGCCAGCGCGGATAGCAGCTCGATCAGGCTGAAGCCCTGCGGGTTGGCAGCAGGAGTTCCACCGTTCGCAGCGAACCCATTCCGCCTTGCCAGCGTCCCCATGCGATCTCCCTCTTTCCCAAAAAGCGCCCGCCGGTACGATGCGTGTGCCTTGCCTGGGCCTATTTTTTCTTGGCCGCCTCGTGCAATTCGCGCCAGTTCGCCACTTCGCGCCAACTGAGGCGCCTCGCCGGCAACGGCGCGCTGACGACCTTGAGACCCGCCGCGCTGGCCGCTCCGGGCAAGCCAGGCTGCAGCACGGCCAGTTCCTTGCGTCCCTCGGCCCGCCCTGCCGCCGTCGCGGCGCCCACCGTGCTGTTCAGTTCCAGCGCCAGCGGCGGCGCGCGCGCCAGGCCATCGAACAAGCGCCCCGTCTGCGCGCCCGCCTGCACGACACCGGCGCCATCGGCCGCAAAGCCGCTCAGCACGTCGAGCACGTACAGGCGGGTGGCCGGCCTGGCGCAAGGATCGCGCCCCGGCAGGACGGTATTGAACAGCACCTTGCCGGCGGCCAGCACGGCACTGTTGATGCTGCGTTCGCCCGTCTGCGCGGTATCGAGAAAATCGAAGTACCAGCCGCGCATGGCATCGCTGCCCGTATAGCGCAGTTCGGCGCCATCGACGCGCACGCCGCCTGCCGCTTCGCTCAGGCTGCGCTGCTCCAGGTCGGCCCGGCTGCGCGTGGGGGACGACTTCCGCACATCGTCGTGCACGGCGTAAAACGACTGCGGCAGGAAGGCGGCGGGCCAGGTATCGGCCGCCTCGACCAGCTTGCCCGTGCCGAACAGCAACAGATAGCCGCCACCGGGCGCGTAGGCCACGTTCAGCTGCTGCGTCACGGGCTGGCGCCGGCCCTGCGCATCGCGCGCGACAAAGACGAGCTTGCGTCCCTGCCCCTCTTTCCATGGCGGCCCGCCAGCCAAGTCGAAGCGCCAGATATTGCCCTGCAAATCGCCCGCATACAGGAAGGCCAGCGCACCGTCGCTTCCCGGCACCACGGAAGGCGGACCCAGCGCGTGGAGGACGGCATTGGCGCCCGTATCCGCCTCGCTGCCATGACCACCATCACCGCCACCGCTGGCCACAGGCACCTTGAGGCGGAAGTAATTACTTCCCAACGTCCATGTTGTGCCGGGCGCCTTGTCCAGCGCCAGCAGGAAGATGGCGGCGGCCGATGCGGGCGCCGTCGTGTCCTTGCCGTCATTGACATAGTTGTTGTAGCCGCTGGCGACGATGGCAAAATCGCGGTAGGTCGGCGCACCCTCCTTGCCACCCATGTTGATGCGGGCGAAAGCGGGCGGCGCACGCACGTTGCCCATCAGCCTGTCGTCTCGGTCCGTAAACTCCCACACTGCCCCGTCTTGCGCGAAGCGGGCCGGGTCGGTGATATCGAGCGCAAACACGCCTTGCGCCCCGCCGCCCATGCCCGACACCAGCACCGTCTTCCAATGTCCGAGCGCCAGCACTTCCGCCGTGGCCGCCGCGCCGTCAAGCAGCGGGCCAGGGCTGTAGTGAGTGCTCGCAGCGGCTGGCGCAGCGCGCAGCAGCGCTTGCGGCAGATAGGCAAACAATTCGCTGCCCGTACGCGCATCGAACGCATGCAGCAAGCCATCGTTGGCGCCCAGGTACAGCATTTTTCGCCGCTGCAGCAGCGCCTTGCGGTGCACGCCATAGCCGGCCCCCGGCATGCCCGGCCCCGGCGCGCCCACGTACAGCAGATTGCCATGCGGCGCGGCACCCAGGCTGCCTGAGCGGCGCCGCAGGAAGCCGCCCGGCTGGCCCACCTCGTGCGTGCGCTGGCCCAGCAGATACGCCAGGCGCTCCTCGCCCCGGCCATCGCCGCCGTCGAATGCGCCGCGCTGCTCCGTATCGAGCCCCTTCCAGGACAACGGCATCAAGGTACCCTTGGCGTCGAGCGTGTAGACGGGACGCAAGGCCGGCGGCGGTCCATCCGGCACGGGCTTATCCAGTCCGCCGGCGCGCCACCATGGCTTGCCGGGAAGCACTGCGCCATCTGCGCCCATGGCAAACGCGGTGCGCGACACGGTCATGCCGCCATCGGCCAGGCCCAGCTGCGTCTGGAACCAGTATGCCTCTTCCGTGCCGCTGGCCAGCGCCATCAGGGCCGGCCCCGCGAGCGTCGCCGGCAAGGTAGCCTTGTCGGCGGCCACAAAGGCTGCGCGCAGTCCCGCGATCAGGGCGGCCGGATCGCTGCCGGACAAATAATGGGCGGGCCAGCGGCCATCCAGGCTCCACTCGTCCAGCGCATTGCCCGTCGCGCTCTTGAACGGGTTGGCGTCGCCATTCGCATCGAGAAAGCCGCCATATTTGGCCGCCAGTAGCAGTGGTGTGGTGGCGGGCACGCCAGCCGGATCGCCCCGGCGCAAGTCGCCTGCGTAGTGCTCGACCTTGGCAACGCCGTCGGTCTTGCCGCCGGGACGCAAGGCCTGCACATGCGACCAGTAAGCCAGCCCCGCCGCATGGTAGCTGGCGCCGCCCACCCCGTCGGCCAGCAATTCCAGTGCCGCCAGGTCCGGCCGTGGCGCGGGATTGCCGGGTGTGCCGCCACTTTCCAGGCTGCCCACCGCATGCGTCCACACCATCGCGTCGAACGGCGGCGGCGCAAAGCCATCGGCGGCGCGTGCACGGTCGCCGTTGGATGCAGGAGCCACAGGAACATTGCCGGGCACATAGCGGTCGCCCGCCATGCCCGCGTCGCCGAGGCTGACAACGATGTGGCGCTGGCAATTGGCCGTTTGCGGATCGCTCCATGAGGTCACGACCGGCAAGCCGTCGTCGATGGCAGGCGGGGCCGTGGCGGGTGGCACGACGGCGCTCGCTTGCCTTCCCTGCAGGTAACGCAGCGATTCGTACAGCAATTCAGCCAGCGGTGCTGCCTTCGCGTACGCGCCCGGATACCCGGCATTGCCGCGGCCGAGGCCATTGATGTAAGCGGTCACCCCGCCGCCAGAGCCTGCGCTTTGGACTAGGTACACGCCGTTGGCGGGATTCCACTCGGCGTCGGCATTGTCTTGCGGCATAAACTCGGGCGCCGTCCAACGCTGCCTGCCCACGTGGGCCAGCGGCGCGCGTAGCACGCCGCCATACACGGGGCCGGCGTTGCCGGACGCGCCGTTCAAATGGCCAAACACGCCCACGCGTACCCTGCCGCCATGGCGCTGCACGGCGCCCACCGGCTTGTAGTTCTTGCCATACGCAAGGCACAAGTCGTCGCGCAGCGGCCCTTCTTCCGTGTCGCAAACGCGCACGCGCGCGAGGAACACGCCGTGCGTGGCTGCAGTGCCGGGCGCATCGCAATTGCCGCCCGGGGGCAGACTGGCGTCGCCGAACAGCAGGCGATTACGGCAGGAAACGATGGCCAATTGCGCCAGCGCAAACGGCGTCGCGGCCGCCACGCCTGTCTGCAGTATCTTGCGCGGGAAAAAGACGGGGTGGGCAAAGAAATCGATGGAGCTGTCGGCATCGGGCAAATAGGCGCGCTGCAGCACCGTCTTGCGCACTTCGTCGATGACGCGGTCGCCGCCCGTCAGCGCATAGCGCACGATGTCGAGCATGCTGGCGCTGGCCCAGTTGAGAAAATTGCCGCTGAAACTGTCGCCGCCGCAGCCATGCAAGGCATCGGCCGGTTTCAGCACGGAGAAGTAAGCGGTCGCTACGCGCAAGTCCGGCAGCATGACGCCGTCCTTGCTCCGGTACGGATAGCTGTAGCACATGCGCGCATGGAAGTACCCTGCGTATTCGCGCTGCGGCGCATAGTCGCCCCCATGCGCGGCAGCGGCGGCAGCGTGCGTGAGGGACAGGTTGAGCAGCAGATTCGGCGGCACCCTGGCGCCGTACAAACCCGCGTCGGCCCGCGCCAGCACCACGGGAGGAGCGGCCGCGATGGCGGCGCCGCAAGCCAAGCAAACGAGGCCGACCAGCAGCGGCCAGATGTACCAAGGCGCCCTCATGGCCCCGCTCCCACCGCCTGCTTGCGATAATAACTTTGCAGCACGACTTGCGTGCTTTCCTGCGCGCCAAAACCGATGGCCGTGATGCGGTACACATAGCTTTCCGTGGCCATGCCGCCGGCCGCTGCCGTGGCCTGCGCGCCGGGCGGGTGAAACGGCAGCAGTTCGATCAGGTAGCGGGGCCGGCGCGACGGCAAAAAACCCTGCCCCGTCTGCATGACGGCGCCCGTAAACTGGCCATACGGCACCGCGCGGCTGCCAGCGTCGGCACCATCGAGATCCGTACTTAGCCAGAGCGGCGGCGCGTCCGGCGCCGCAGGCAGGCACAGGCCCAGTGCGCCTCCCTCGCCGCACCCGTCCGCAAACCCTGCCGCACTGCCTGGCGCGAAGAGGCTGCTGCGTCCGGGCGCACCAGGTAAACCTTCGATATCGTTCTGCGCATCCACCAATGCCTCCTCCGCCGCCTGAAACGCGATCTGCCGGTCGCGCTCGCCGCGTGCCGCCTTTTCGCCCTGCAAGGCCATCTGCGCCGCCGATATGCCCAGCAGCAAGATGATCACCAGCAGGCACAGCACATACACGAGGGTGGCGCCACCGTGGCGTACGCAAGTTGGGCACCACGGTTTGCAACGGCGGATGCCACTGCCTGCCATCGCGCTGCCCGCCTAGGCCGGCCCGTTGCGCAGCATGATGCTCGTCTGCACCAGTTGCCGCAGCCGCGAGCGCGTCGCGGCGGGCAAGGAGGCGCGCGCGATGCGCACGCCCGTGTCGCCGGCGCCGTGCGCCTCGGCATACGCCTTGCCGAACAGGTCGAACTGCGCCGGCCCCAGTTCCGCCATCTTGTCCGCCTGGCCCGCCTCGCCATGCAGCAGCAGGGCCACGCGCACGCTGGCCACGCGCTTCCAGTGCGTGCGCCGGTGCAGATCGCGCTGGCGCGCCGCCGCATCCGCCCCCTCCAGCACCAGCGCCGCATCGTAGGCCTCGAGCGCGCTGGCGTTGACATAGCGGTTCGCCACGCCGTCGGGCGGCGTGTCCGTGTCGAGGCCATACAGCACCTGAAAACCGTCGACGCCGCGAATGATGGCGTCCGCGCCCCAGCCGTTCTCGCCACGGTATTTGCAGCGCAACTCGCCCTCGCCATCGGCACCTTGTGCCACATAGAAAATGCTCCAGCCCCGCTGCGCCTCCGTTTGCGCGGCACCCACGCCGAAGCCCGCGCAATTGAGCACGGAGCCGTCACCGCCCTCTTCCTTGCCGGCGCCGTAATAGCGCAGGGCCAGCACATCGCTGCCGTGGAGGGCGCCGGGCAGCGCACCGCTGATGCCCTCGCTGTTCTTGCCCAGGCTGCGCGCATCGAGTCCCGCCACATTCGCGCTGTCGTCATCGGCATGGGCGACGGGCGCGGCGCTGCTGTCCCAATTCACGTACGCCGTCTGGCGCACGGCGCGGGCGATGGTGTCGAGCGCATAGCGGCCGTTGTCATCGAGCCGCGCACTGGCGGACTGGTCGCCATAACTGCCGCTGGCCGCCAGCAGCACGCTACTGGCGGCCAGCATCAGCAGCGCGCCCAGCGACAGGGCCACCAGCAATTCGACCAGGCTCATGCCGCGATGCCGATACAGGACCTCGCTCATGCACCGCCTCCGCCCAGCTGGAATGCCAGCCTGGGCAGCGACTCGCCTGCCGCATTCACGGCGGGCGAGCCATCGGGCAGGCGGCCGCGCCAGCCCAGCTTGATGACGATGGGTGCGCCCTTGCCGCCGCTGCACGCCCACTGCAAGCCTTGGGCGGCGGCATCCCATGCGGAAGTGTCGCGGCAGATATGCAGGCGCGCGTCGGGCAAGGCCGCATGCAGCCGCTGCTTCCATTCGGCGATATCGAATTGCGCCAGTTCGGCCGCGCTGCAGACAGTTGCGCCGAAGCAGTCGGGCGCACCGCCGCCTGCTTCGGCGTCGTCCGCCGCCGCGTAGGCCACGTTCAGGTAGGGATTGCCCGTATCGGGGCCATTCATGAGCACGCTGTTCGCGCGCATGCGTTCTGCCATACCTGCAGCCAGTTGCACGCCCGCCGACAACAGCGCCGACTCATGGCGCGCGCGCAGGGAGTGCAGTTGCAGGATGCTGGCGCCCAGCAGACCCAGCGCCAGCAGCAGCAGCGACACGAGCACCTCGACGAGGCTGCTGCCACCGGCAGGAAACATAGTGCGACCGCCATTGCGCATGCGCTACTCCCTTCCGCAGAAAGAGTCGCAGGAACAGGCGGCCCAGCTACAAGATAGGCGCGCGCAAAAAGCCGGGTCTGCGCTGGCGCAAACAACACGGCAATAAGATGGGAAGAACAGCGGTGGGATTGATCAGGCCGCTTGCCAGGCGAACCTTGACGTGGTGAACGTCAGAGCAAGCGTCAGGGCTTGCGCGCCTGCCCCACTTCGGCGATCGCATCCTGGAATTCGGCCAGGTCTTCGAAATTCTTGTAGACGGAAGCGAAGCGGATGTAGGCGATCTTGTCGAGGCGCTTCAATTCTTGCATGACGAGTTCGCCGATATAGCCGGAATCGACTTCGCGCAAGCCGCTGGTCAGCAGTTTTTCCTGGATGGACGCGATGGCCGTATCCACGGAGGCGGCCGCAACGGGACGCTTGCGCAAGGCCAGCATCAGACTGCCGCGCAACTTATCCGCAGCGAACTCCGTCCGGCTGCCATTCTTTTTGACGACGGCCGGCATGATAAGTTCAATCCGTTCGTACGTGGTAAAACGCTTGTCGCATTTGCCGCAGCGGCGGCGGCGCCGAATGGCATCCCCTTCCTCCGATACGCGCGTATCGAGAACCTGGGTGTCGCCGTGCTGGCAAAATGGACATTTCATGGGCTGGCTACAACTTTATAGTAATAATTACGGGAAATCGCCGCCCTTGTACAAAGGGCGCCCGAATCACTCCGGGCGCCCTTGGGCACGAAGGAATGTGTCATACAGAATCTTACTCCGTATGACACATTCTGGACAAATTATTATGCGGCGTACACAGGGTGCGCGTCGGCCAGTACTTTCACGGCCGCTTTCACGCGCTCGATGGTGGCGGCGTCATGCGGATTGTCCAGCACGTCGGCGATCAGGTTGCCCACTTCTTCCGCTTGCGCTTCCTTGAAACCGCGCGTCGTCATCGCCGGGCTGCCCAGGCGGATGCCCGAGGTGACGAATGGTTTTTGCGGGTCGTTCGGGATACCGTTCTTGTTGCAGGTGATGTGCGCGGAACCGAGGATGGCTTCGGCTTCCTTGCCCGTCAGGTTCTTGGCGCGCAGGTCGACCAGCATGACGTGCGATTCGGTACCACCGGAAACAATGCGCAGGCCGCGCTTGATCAGGGTTTTCGCCAGCACGTCGGCGTTCTTGATCACTTGCTTCTGGTATTCGACGAATTCAGGGCTCAGTGCTTCCTTGAAGGCGACGGCCTTGCCGGCGATCACGTGCATCAGCGGGCCGCCCTGGATGCCAGGGAAGATGGCCGAGTTGATGGCTTTTTCGTGTTCGGCCTTCATCAGGATGATGCCGCCGCGCGGGCCACGCAGCGATTTGTGCGTGGTCGAGGTGACGAAGTCGGCGAACGGCACCGGGTTCGGGTACAGGCCGGCGGCGATCAGGCCGGCGTAGTGGGCCATGTCGACCATGAAGTAGGCGCCAACTTCCTTGGCGATCTTGCTGAAGCGTTCGAAGTCGATCTTTTTCGAGAATGCGGACGCGCCGGCGATGATCAGCTTCGGCTTGCGTTCGCGGGCCAGGCGCTCCATTGCCTCGTAGTCGATGTCTTCTTCCGGCGTCAAACCGTAGGACACGACGTCAAACCATTTGCCGGACATGTTCAGCGGCATGCCGTGGGTCAGGTGGCCGCCTTCGGCCAGCGACATACCCATGATCAGGTCGCCTGGTTTCAACATGGCAAAGAACACGCCCTGGTTCGCTTGCGAGCCGGAGTTCGGCTGCACGTTCGCGCATTCGGCGCCAAACAGCTGTTTCACACGGTCGATGGCCAGTTGCTCGGCCACATCGACGTATTCGCAGCCACCGTAGTAGCGCTTGCCTGGATAACCTTCGGCGTACTTGTTCGTCAGCTGCGAGCCTTGCGCTTCCATTACGGCTGGCGACGTGTAGTTTTCCGACGCGATCAGTTCGATGTGATCGTGCTGGCGCGTGTTCTCTTTTTGAATGACGGCGAACAATTCAGGATCGACGTTGGCGAGGGTGTGATCTTTTGCAAACATGTAAAAACTCCAAGTATGAGGGTGCTTGTACTGGCAGATTGGATCGAATGAGGGGAGCCGACGTTAAGTGAATAACAACATTGGACAGGCAGCCTCTTCGTGCTTTTCCATAGTGGCTACCCAGGCGAACGGCTGATGAAAAATCTCACGTTTCCCGGTGGGTGCCCACCTTTCGCCGGTTTGCCGATCACCATCCATGGAGATCGCCCGACTTTTCGCCAGTCACGTGAGACGTAATGGAATGCAAATTGTAAGTTAAGTGCCGAAATTGAGCAAGGAATGCAACCGTGCGGCTATAATCGCCGCGCGCCACCGCAGCCCGGACATGGCCACAGGCCGCCCGGAGCATGCCTGTAGCTCTTAAGCTGGACTTAAACCTGGTCATGGCTTGTAAGCGTATGTTACGAAGCTTGCCATTGCACACGCCAGATTTACAATGCTGCGGTGCAACTTATATGCAGCTTTTGCATGGCTTTCCAGCAAGCGCCCACAGTCACAAGAAGAAAAATCGCGTAAAATGTTGCTCAATCTCACTACTGGCGCAATAAACATGCCTTCAGTCTTTACCTGGAACGTACGTGTCTACTATGAAGACACCGACGCCGGCGGCATCGTCTATTACGCTAACTACCTGAAATTCTTCGAGCGCGCGCGCACCGAATGGCTGCGCGCCATCGACGTGGGCCAGCAGGAATTGCTGGAGCAGCATGACGCGATGTTCGTTGTCAAAAGCGTTAACGCCGACTATCATGCGCCAGCCAGGCTCGATGACACGGTAAGATTGACATTAAGTATAGAGAAAATGGGGCGCGCCTCCATCGTTTTCCTGCAACAAGCCTGGTGCGGCGACTGCCTGCTCAACACGGCACGCGTCAAGATCGGCTGCGTCGATTCGGCACTGCGCCCGCGCGCCGTGCCCGATGCGGTAGCGGCCCGCATGCGCGCTGCCTGAACCCCACCCGCCACCCCGGATAATTCACCCAACAGACTGCCAGCCAATGAACGTTACACAAGATCTTTCTTTCCTCGCGCTCATCTCCAATGCCCACCTGATCGTGCAACTGATCATGGCACTGCTGCTGCTGATTTCCCTGACCAGCTGGACCTACATTTTCCGCAAGATGTTCGCCGTGCGCCAGGCGCGCAAGCAAACCATCGAATTCGAACGCAGCTTCTGGGCCGGCGGCAACCTGCATGCGCTGCACCAGAACGCCAGCGGCAACCGCGACCAGAGCGGCGCGCTGGCCCGCATTTTTGATGCCGGCATGGGCGAATTCATCAAGGGCAAGGCTTCCTACGGTTCGCGCGACGCGCTGGACGTCGGTGCCGTGCTCGACGGCGCACGCCGCGCCATGCGCGCCGCCTTCCAGCGTGAAATGGACGTGCTCGAATCGCACCTGGCCTTCCTCGCTTCCGTCGGCTCCGTCTCGCCGTACATCGGCTTGCTCGGCACCGTCTGGGGCATCATGAACGCCTTCCGCGGCCTGGCCAACGTGCAGCAAGCCACCCTGGCCGCCGTCGCGCCCGGCATTGCCGAAGCGCTGATCGCCACCGCCATCGGCCTGTTCGCCGCGATTCCCGCCGTCGTCGCCTACAACCGTTTTTCGCATGACATCGACCGCCTGGCGATCCGCTTCGAAAGCTTCGTCGAGGAATTCTCCAACATCTTGCAGCGCCAGTCGCGCTAAGAGGGGGCAGCGTCCATGGGTTCCTCATTCAATAGCGGCGGCATGCGCGGCGGCCGTGGCCGCAAGTTCAAGTCCGAGATCAACGTCGTGCCGTACATCGACGTGATGCTGGTGCTGCTGATCATTTTCATGGTGATGCCGTCGTCGAACAATCCCAGCGTGGTGAACTTGCCCAACGCGGAAAAGTCGGCGAAACCGCCCGATGACTATATTCAGATCGTGCTGAAACCGAATGGTTCGCTGTCGATCGGCGTCATCGGCAAGGAGCAGCTGTCGCCGGAAACGGAACCGAACCGCGACGCCCTGCTGCGCAAGCTGCGCGGTTTGCACGAGAGCAATCCCGACTATCCCGTGATGATCGCGGGCGACAAGGAAAGCAAGTACGACGATGTGATCCAGCTCATTTCGGAAGCGAAAAAGATGGGCATTACCCGCGTTGGCCTGGCCACCAAGTAAGCGCAGCATCCTGTTTCCAGACTTGACCGTTTTTAGATAGACTAGACTTTGCAGAACAAACAAATCGACCATGTACTCGGCAAGCCCTACAGCGTGCCGCGCGAACGCAGCCGCTGGCCCTCGCTGGGCCTGGCGCTGGCGATGCACCTTGGGCTGCTGTTTTTCCTGTGGGTGGGCGTACACTGGCAAAATACGGAACCTGTCGCCGTCGAAGCGGAAGTGTGGGACATGAAAGTACAAACGGCCGCGCCGCCGCCCGAAGTGGCGACGGAGCCGGAGCCGACACCGGCCCCGCCGCCGGAACCGGAAGTGGAACAGCCGGCCCCGCCGCCACCGCCGCCGGTGGCCGCGCCCGAGCCGAAGGTCGACCTGCGCGAGGCCGAGATCGCCCTCGAGCGCAAGAAGGCCAAGCTGAAGGAAGAAAAAGAGAAAGCGGCAGCCGAAGAACGCCGCAAGCAGGAACAGAAGGAACGCGAGGAAGAAAAGCGCGAACTGGAAAAACAGAAGCAGAAAGAAAAAGACAAGGCTGACAAGCTGGAAAAAGAAAAGGCCGACAAGCTGGAGAAAGCCAAGCAGGCCAAAGAGAAAGAAAAAGCGGCGGAAGAAAAAGCCGAGAAGGAACTGTCCGATAAAAAAGCGGCGGCGGAAAAAGCTGCCAAGGCGAAAAAAGCGGCGGAAGAGAAAAAGGCCGCCGACAAGGCACGCGCTGCGGAAATGAGCCGCATCACGGGTGCGGCGGGCGCCGGCACGACGGGCACGGCCGAGAAATCGACCGCGCCACGCAAGGACAGCGGCTATGTCGCTGCCCTGACGAGCAAGATCAAGAGCAATATCGCGTACAGCGGTAGCACGGACGTGCCGGGCAACCCGCGCGCCGTGTTCAAGATCGAGCAACTGCCAACTGGGGAAATTATTTCGGTCCGAAAGATTAAAAGTAGCGGCCTGCCGGCGTATGACAGCTCGGTGGAAAACGCCATTAATAAATCGTCGCCACTGCCGAAGAAAAAAGACGGCACCGTGGAACGCGAGATTGAACTCATATTCGAGATGAAGGATTTGCCTAAATGATGACCATGAAAAAAATGAGCTATGTCGTGCTCTGCGCCAGCCTGGTGCTGGGAGCGTCAAGCGCCCAGGCGCAGCTGCGCGTGGAGATTACGGGGATCGGCAGCAACCAGATTCCGGTGGCTGTCGCCAGCTTCGTCAATGAATCGGCGGCGCCGCAATCGCTGTCGGGCATTATCAAGGCCGACCTGGCGCGCAGCGGCGTGTTCAAGCTGATCGACGCCGATGCGCCCGTATCGGAAACGGCGCCCGTCAGCTACGAGCAATGGAAGTCGCGCGGCGCCGACGCGCTGGCGGCCGGCACCGTGCAAAGCATGGCCGATGGCCGCCTGGACGTGCGCTACAAGCTGTTCGACACCATCAAGGGCGCGCAGATTTCCAGCATGAACAATGCGGCCGCGCCGCAGTTCAACCGCTTGCTGGCGCACAAGATCGCCGACGATATCTATGAAAAGCTGACGGGCGTCAAAGGCGCGTTCGCCACGCGCATCGCCTACGTCACGCAATCGGGCCGCGAATACCGGCTGGAAGTGGCCGACGCCGATGGCGAAGGCATCCAGGTCGCCCTGCGCTCGAACGAGCCGATCATTTCGCCTGCCTGGTCGCCGGACGGCACCAAGGTCGCGTATGTGTCGTTTGAAAAGAAAAAGCCCATCGTCTACGTGCAAAACCTGGTGACGCGCCAGCGCACCATCGTGTCGAATGAAAAAGGCAGCAATTCCGCGCCGAGCTGGAGCCCGGACGGCTCGCGCCTGGCCGTGGCCCTGTCGCGCGACGGCCATACCCAGATCTACACCGTCAATGCCGACGGCAGCGGCTTGCGCCGCACCAGCACCAGCAGCGGCATCGATACGGAACCTCAATTCTCGGCCGATGGCCAAAGCATTTACTTCACCAGCGATCGCAGCGGCGGACCACAAATCTACCGTATGTCGGCCAGCGGTGGCGAAGCCAAGCGCGTGACGTTTGGCGGCTCCTACAACATCAGCCCGCGGATCTCGTCCGACGGGAAGACTCTTGCTTATATTTCCCGTCGCGACGGCAATTTCCAGCTCTACGCGCTCGACCTGGCTAGTGGCCAGGAACTGCGCCTGTCGGACACCGCCAACGACGAATCACCGAGCTTTTCGCCCAACGGGAAATATATCATGTACGCGACCGAATCCGGACGACGCAAGTCGCTGGCAGTGGTATCGGTGGATGGCCGCGTCAAACAGCGTTTGACTACGCAAGCTGGCAATATCAAGGAGCCCACCTGGGGTCCTTTTATGAAGTAAATGCTGTACAGTTTCACCTTTAACCATGACCCGGAGAATAAAAATGAGTAACTTTAAAAGTTTGGCTTTCATCGCCGCTACCGCAGCTCTGCTGTCCGCCTGCAGCACCCCAGTCAAAGTAGCAGAAACCCCAGTGGTTGAGCGCGCTCCTGAAAAAGTCGCAGCTCCAGTTGACACCCGTCAAGTTCAGCCAGTGACGACCGCATCGGTCGATCCACTGGACGATCCAAAAGGCGTGCTGGCTAACCGCAGCATCTACTTCGACTTCGACAAATACGTCGTGCGCGAAGCGGACACCCCAGTCGTACAAAACCACGCTGCTTACCTGGTGAAAACGCCTAGCCGCAAAATTCTGATCCAAGGTAACACCGATGAACGCGGTGGCGCTGAGTACAACCTGGCCCTGGGCCAGAAACGTGCTGAAGCCGTGCGCAAGTCGATGGCAGCCCTGGGCGTGCCAGAAGGCCAAATGGAAGCCGTGTCGCTGGGCAAAGAAAAGCCTAAAGCACAAGGCAGCAACGAAGCAGCATGGGCAGAAAACCGCCGCGCTGACATCGTTTATTGATGTTGACAGGTGAGCGCGCCAGCATTGGCGCTTACCTAACTGGCCAGTCATAGGCATAATAATGGGGCGCAGCGCGGTGATTCACCGCCCGGCGCCCCGTTTGCATGTTTGCGTAACCTTAGAAAGCCCGACCCATGATGACATTCTCGAAAGCCGGCGTCGCCGCCGCCTTGATGGCCGCGTTTGCCTACCTGCCCCTGCACGCCAACGCCGCCCTGTTCGATGACGACGAAGCGCGCAAGGCCATCCTCGAGCTGCGGGCCAAGGTCGACGCCATGGCGCGCGACCTGAACAGCCGCGTCGACAGCAAGGCGGACAAGACCAGCACCCTGAGCCTGATCAACCAGCACGACCAGACCATGCAAGAGATCGCCCGCCTGCGCGGCCAGATCGAAGTGCTGGGCAACGACCTGGCGAATGTGCAAAAGCGCCAGAAAGATTTCTACACCGACATCGACGCGCGCCTGCGCAAGCTCGAACCGCGCCAGGTCACCATTGACGGCCAGGAAGCGGCCGTGGGCGTATCCGAGCAAAGCGCGTACGAATCCGCGTTCGGCCTGTTCAAGTCAGGCGACTACAAGGGCGCCGTCACGGCCCTGGACGGCTTCGTCAAACGCTATCCGGAATCGGCCTACGCGGCCAACGCGCAATACTGGCTGGGCAACGCCTATTACGCCCAGCGCGACTGCAAGAGCGCCATCACGGCCCAGCAGGCAGTGCTGAAGAACTACCCGGACAGCCCGAAAGCGCCCGACGCCATGCTCAACATCGCCAGCTGCTACACGGAGCTGAAAGACAAGGCCAACGCGACCAAGACGCTGAACGCCCTGATCTCGCGCTACCCTGACTCCAGCGCGGCCCAGGCCGCCAAGGAACGGGGCGGCAAAAAGTAAAAGCGGGGAAAAAGTTGCCCGTTAGGTTTGACAGAATCCCGGGCACCCCCTATAATCTTTCTTCTTCGGGTCGTTAGCTCAGCTGGTAGAGCAGCGGACTTTTAATCCGTTGGTCGCAGGTTCGAATCCCGCACGGCCTACCACGAATACGCAGTACTGATCTGCTTGCGAGTTGTTATAGCAAGCATTTTTTTACTGCACAGTATTACCGAAGTTGTTGTAAAAAGTTTTTGGGTCGTTAGCTCAGCTGGTAGAGCAGCGGACTTTTAATCCGTTGGTCGCAGGTTCGAATCCCGCACGGCCTACCAAATACTTCAGAGAAGCCAACCGTTCGCGGTTGGCTTTTTTGTTTTCAGCAGCATCACTTGCACGCGATGCCATCGCTGACACAAATCAAACGCCTTGCCACCTGCGATACAGCTTTATCGGACCGTCGTATAATCAGACAATCATGAACGCCACACCATCCTCGACCATGTCCGAATTTGCTACAACGGAAGCAGCCGAAACCTATGAACAATGGTTTCGCGCAAAGGTGCTGGCGTCGCTCAATGATGACCGCGCCACCGCCTCGCACGAGACAGTCATGGCGCAACTGAGGAAAATCGTCACGCCGCAGACTGACGGCCATGCTGCCGATTCAATGGAAGGTTGAAGCTCAAGAAGATTTGACCGCGATACTCACGTATATCGCGCAGCACAACCGGCCGGCAGCGCTGCAGCTTTACCATGACATCGACAACGCCATCTCCCGGCTTCCCTGCCACCCTCACCTATACCGGTCCGGAAGAGTTTCAGGCACGCGCGAACTGGTTGCCCATCCAAACTATGTCGTCGTGTATCGCGTTGAAGCAAGCGCGATAGAAATTCTTGCCGTCATGCATACGCGGCAACTATATCCTTGAGCAACAATACCTCCACCCTTTTGCATGACGCCCGAGTTTCTAACGCGACACCAGCGCCTGCCTCCCGGCCAGATGCGCCACCACGCTCCCCATCACCCGCCCCAGCGGCACCTCCACCCAGCGATAAAACGCCGCACCGGCCGCCAGGCTGGCGCCCCAGGCCGTCAGCATGCCCAGCGCCTGCCACTCCGGCTCGAGTGGCACGTAGGTGACAAACAAGGCATTCACCAGCAGGCTGACGGGAAAGTGGACGAGGAACACGGCGTACGAGATGCGGCCCAGCGCGTTGATGACGTTCCAGGCGCCGCCCTGCGCAGGCGTGCGGGCGCGGCCGAACAGGAACAGGGCGCAGGCGACGATCAGGGCCAGGGCGATGCGGCTGCGGTAGTCGACGGCCAGGGCCAGCAGGACGGGCACGGCGGCCATGGCCATGAGCGCGGTCATGGCGCCGGGTTTGCGGGCCGGATCGCTGGCCCACCAGGCCAGCATGCCGAGACCATAGCTGCCGAAGAAATACGGCGCCCAGTTGTCCCAGTCCGCGTCCAGATTGAAATACAGCAGGGAAAAGGTAATGCCCACGGTGACGGCCAGCGGCATCAGCCAGTGCCGGCGCCGCTGGCCCGCCACGCGGCCGCTCAGCCACAACAGCGATACGGTCAGCAGATACAGCTGAAAATCGATGGCCACGTACCAGGCGCCGGCCGACAGCGATTCATAGCCCAGCACGCCGTGCAGCAGCAAGGCATGGGCGCTCAGCTGGCCCAGGGTGACGGCGGCCGACATGGAGTCGTGCTGCATCCAGATGCCGGCCACAGGCGTGATGATGGCCGCGAGCAAGGTGGCAGCCAGGAAAGGCGGCGCCAGCTTGGCATAGCGGCGCCAGACCGCTTGCAGAGGGTTGGCGATGCCGGGGCGGCCTGCGGGCGAGAGCGATTTGGCGACGAGAAAGCCGCCGATGACGAGAAACACTTGCACGGCGATGCGCGCGCTGCCACCGAGCCAGTCCAGCAGCTCGGGCCACAGCGGTTGCACGTAGTCGGACATGGGCCCGTAAAACGCCAGATGGTGCAACACGATCAACTGCGCCGCGCCCGCCTTCAAACCATTGATCCAGCCAAACTGCGGACGATGTGCCAGGTCCGCCTGTGATACCACTGCTGCTGCCGTCATTCCCTATCCTTGCCGTGCCAGGTAGTCTCGCCAGCCATGCGCGCAACGGGCGCGCGGCCGAGGATTTACCGAAAGGCCGACATCATAGCCGAGCCTGGCACTTCGGTGACGCGCGGCAGACGCCCCATATCAATCCTTGCGCGAAAAATCGGCACGCAACAGGGTCTGGATCACGCTGCCGCCCTGCTCGTTCGCGCGCACGGCGACCGCCATGGACGGCATGACGAACAGCACGCCATCGTGCTCTTCCCAGGTATCGAGCAGTTGCTCCAGTTCGCGTCCCAACGACTCCGGCCGCCCGATCTGCCGGGCCAGCTGCGCCTCGCACTTGCCGTCATAGCCGACGCGGCGCGGGCACTCGTCGATACGCACGAACGGCGTCTTGCTCTCACGCAAGCGTGCGGACAATTGCGCGGCCACCGCCGCCGGCGTGCCATCGAGATACAAATGGTAAGACGGCACACGGCAGCATCTCCCGGACAACAATAGCAAGCCGACCCTGGCGCCGAATGCGGCCGAGGAAGCTGATGGCACATAGGCAAACGGCGGCGTGTTGCCGTCCCATACAAAAGTCTTGCGCTGCTCGGCGGCGTTCGCCCCGCGCCAGCCGGGCTGGCAGGCGGCATTCGCGGCAGCAAAACAGCTACGGTAGCCCGTCTGATCGCTGATAAATAATTGCTCGACCGCATTACGCGCGCCGGCAGCCTCGGGCGCGGTGCCGTCCGGCCGCACTTCCCAGCTGCCCGCGCCGTTCTTGTGCCATGCCAGCGCCGTGCGCGACCAGGCCCATAACCGCTCGTATGGCTGGAATTGGTAGGTGGGCGTATCGGCCAGGTAAATTCTCGGCAGCGGGATCGGGTCGCGCCGCTTGCCGTCCGCATCGACGACAAGCACCACGGACGGCGCATATTCGCTGTCGACATATGCAAACGACGTTCCATCGGGCGAGATGGCCGCCAGGACATACGCGTGCAGGTCGCCGTCGCCTTCTGGCGGACTGGGCAGCACAGTGGTTTTCAGGGGCAAGCCACGCAACAGGAAACCGGGGCGCTGGTCGCCGGGAAAATAGCGCACGCCGGGGGACAATGGAAAGCCATGCGTGTACGTCTCGGTGCCCCGGTAGCCGTCTTTCGACGCCGCGATCTTCTCGACCACGACCTTGCCCGCTTGCTCGTGGACCAGCGCCAGCACGCTGTCATCGTCAGGCAATCTGACGAAATAGACGGGCTGGGCGAAGTCGGTCCAGCGTTCGATGCCATCGGTGGTCTTGACGACAACTTTGTCGCCATGTATCAGCCGCATGAAATTGTTGTCCGTGGACATCAGGGAGCCGCCACCCTGGCGGTACTCGACCGACAAGGCGGCAAACCGCCCGTACGTGTCGGCCTTGGTCACCTTTTCGCCGCGCCGCAACACATCGGCATATTCGCCCGTGGCCGGCTCCGTGTAAGGCCAGCAGCCAGTGAGCAGTACGAAAGCGGTGGCGCAGCACCAGCGATAGCGTGCAGGAATTCTCATGCGTGATCAACCTTTCAGCTTGAGACTGCACTCCAGTGCTGCAAATTCGGCAATCTTGCAGGCATTCTACGACAGATTCAGGGCTGATTCGCTTGCGGCTGCGCCAGGATGGCATCGAGCAAGCCGGGAAAGCGGCTCTCGATATCGGCGCGGCGCAAGGTGTTCATATGCGTCGTGCCCGCGTTTTCCGTGTAGACGAGGCCCGCTTCGCGCAAGACCTTGAAATGGTGGGAAACGGTCGACTTCGGCCGCCCGCCGTCCAGATCGCCGCAAGCGGCCGCGTCGACTCTGGCCAGGTGGCGCACGATGTCGAGGCGAATGGAATCGCTCAAGGCGTACAGCACTCTTTCGAGCACGAATTCGCTGGCGGCAGGATGTTTGTGTGGACGCATGTGCAGAATCATACAGCATGCGCTATACTAATTCCATTCTTCGAATATTTACGAACTTCCGAATCAGCACTTCCCCACATTTCCACCAACAAACACAAAGGCCACCATGTCCGCCCTCTTCCAGCCCTACACCCTCAAAGGCATCACCCTGCGCAACCGCATCGCCGTGCCGCCCATGTGCCAGTACATGGCCGTCGATGGCCAGGCCAATGACTGGCATCTGTCGCATTACGCGGGCATGGCCCGTGGCGGCGCGGGACTGGTGATCGTCGAAGCGACGGCCGTGGCACCGGAAGGCCGCATCACGCCCGGCTGCACGGGTATCTGGAACGATGACCTGGCGCAAGCCTTCGTGCCTGTCGTCAAAGCCATCAAGGCGGCCGGCTCCGTGCCCGGCATCCAGATCGCCCACGCGGGCCGCAAGGCCAGCGCCAACCGTCCATGGGAAGGTGACGACCATATTCCTGAAGGCGACGCGCGCGGCTGGCAAACCATCGCCCCGTCCGCCATCGCCTTTGGCGGCGGCCTGCCGAAAGTGCCGCGCGCCATGGACCTCGACGATATCGCCCGCGTGAAACAGAACTTCGTCGACGCGGCCGTACGCGCCCGCGAAGTCGGTTTCGAATGGCTGGAGCTGCACTTCGCCCACGGCTACCTGGCGCAAAGCTTCTTTTCCGCCCACTCGAACCAGCGCAACGATATCTATGGCGGCAGCCTGGAAAACCGCAGCCGCTTCTTGCTGGAAACATTGAAAGCCGTGCGCGAAGTGTGGCCAGAGCACCTGCCGCTGACGATCCGCTTTGGCGTGCTGGAATTCGATGGCCGCGACGAGCAAACCCTGCTCGAATCGATCGGCCTCGTGCGCCAGTTCAAGGATGCCGGCATGGACATGATCAGCGTCAGCATGGGCTTCACGATTCCCGACGTGTCGATTCCATGGGGCCCGGCCTTCATGGGCCCGATTGCCGAGCGCGTGCGCCGCGAAGCGGGCGTTCCCGTCTCGTCCGCCTGGGGCTTCGGCACGCCAGCGATTGCCGAGCGCGTCGTCAAGGACGAACAGCTCGACGTGGTGATGGTCGGCAAGGCGCACCTGGCCAATCCGCACTGGGCATACTTTGCCGCCAAGGAACTCGGCGTGGAACGCGCCTCGTGGACCCTGCCGGCGCCGTACGCGCACTGGCTCGAGCGCTATTGATCGTCCTTGAGCGTCGCCGGATGCCCCTCCAGGGGCAGTTCCGGCAGGAACAGCAGGAAGACCAGTCCCAATAGCAGCAGCACGGCGCCGGCGCCAAACACGCTGGCGATCGCATGGCGGTACACGTCCACCGTCTGCGCCGCCGCCTGCGCACCCAGCGCCGACACGGCTTCCACGCCGTGCTTGTGCAGCTGGTGCGCGAGGATGGCGCCCGACGCCGTCACGCCCAGCAAGCCGCCCAGCGAGCGGAAAAAGGCCAGCATGGCCGTGCCCACGCCGCGGCGCGCCAGGGGCAAGGCATTTTGCACGGCGATCGTCATGTTCGGCATCACCAGTCCCAGCCCCGTGCCGAGGAAAAAGATGGCCGGCTCGATGATCCAGTAGCCGCGCGACGTTTCCATGCCCCAGGCCAGCACGGCAAACGCCAGCAGCGCCACGGCCAATCCCGCCACCTGCACCATCTTGTACTTGCCCGAGCGCGACAGCACCCGGCCGTTGAAGATCGACGACGCCACCAGCCCCACCATCATCGGCACCGTCATCACGCCGGACTCCGCCGGACTGGTGCCCATCACCAGCTGGAAGAACAGGGGAAAGAAGACGCTGGCGCCCATCAGGCCCATGAAGGTCACGGCCATCACCAGGCTGGCGATATTGAAGGTGCGGTTTTCGAACAGGTCGGGCGGCAGCACGGGCTCATCCACCTGCCCCACGTGCACCGCCAGCCAGATCCCCAGCAGCACGGCAATGCCGCCGCACACCTTGATGGCCAGCCCATCCCACGGCCACTCGGTGCCGCCCAGCGCCAGCACCAGCAGCGCCGCCGTGATGGCGCCCGTCAGCAATGCCGAGCCCAGATAATCGATCTTGTGCGCATGCGTGCGCAGCGGTTTGCGCATGGCGCGCGCGATGATGACAAAGGCAGCCGCGCCAATGGGCAGGTTGACATAGAAAATCCAGTGCCACGACAAGGCATCCGTGATCACGCCGCCCAGCACGGGACCGAGCACGCTGGTGACGGCATACACGATGGGCACCATGCCTTGCCGCTTGCCCCGCTCGGCCGGCGGCACGATGTCGCCGATGATGATTTGCGCCAGCGGCATGAAGCCGCCCGCCCCGAGGCCCTGAATGGCACGGAAGATAATGAGTTCCGTCATGTTCTGCGCCAGCCCGCACAGCACGGACCCGAGCAAGAAGGTCAGCAGGGCCGTAATGATCATGGGACGGCGACCGTACTGGTCGGCCAGCTTGCCGTACAGGGGCATGGTGGCCGTCGAGGCCAGCACATACGCCGTCACCACCCACGACAGATGGGCCATGCCGCCCAGGTCATCGACGATGCGCGGCAAGGCCGTGGCGACGATGCTCTGGTCCAGCGCACCGAGTCCCAGCACGGCCATCAGACCCAGGTAGATGGCGCGCACTTCGCGTTCGGTGATAGGCTTTACACCTGTGGTGGCTTGATCGTGGCGGCTCATGCTTGACCGATCTCAAGCAGCGGCTGCATGGCCGCTTCCAGTGCATCGATCTGCTGCGGCGTCAGACGGGCAATGCGCTGCGCCAGCACATCGCGGCGGCGCGCACGCAGGGTTTCGAGGATGGCCAGGCCTTGCGCGGACACCTGCAGCCCCGAGCGGCGCCGGTCTTGCGGATCGGGCGCGCCGCGTTCGACCAGTCCCGCTTCTTCGAGCGACTTGACCTGCGCGCTGACGGTCGGCCCGCGCACATTCTGCAGCCGCGCCAGCGCGGCCACGCCGATGCCCGGCTGCTCGTGAATCAGGGCCAGCAGCATGTATTGCATCATCGATACGCCGCCCTCCAGCTCGCCCCCTTCGCGCTGCATGGAGCGCAGCAAACGCTTGAACGCCGTGCGCAATTCATCGGACAGCGCCAGCGCGCGTTCGGGGATGGGAAGGTCTTCGATAGTGGACATGGGGATATAAGTAGGTAGACTATCTACCTATATTATGCCGTACCCGAGCACCATGCAAGGCTTTTTTCCGCCCCTGCCCTTCCCAAAACCCGCTTTGGCCGTCATAATAGCCGCCCTTGGGTCGTTAGCTCAGCTGGTAGAGCAGCGGACTTTTAATCCGTTGGTCGCAGGTTCGAATCCCGCACGGCCTACCAAGAATTTGTGGTTTGTTTGCAAGTCTTCATGGCAAGCACATGCCGCACAGAGTTACCGCAGTTCAGTTGTAAAGTTTTTGGGTCGTTAGCTCAGCTGGTAGAGCAGCGGACTTTTAATCCGTTGGTCGCAGGTTCGAATCCCGCACGGCCTACCAAATACTCAGAGAAGCCCACGAATTTCGGTTCGTGGGCTTTTTTGTTTCAGGCCCATTTATGGTCCGACTCCCAACCGGCTGGGCAGCGCACTTGCCCCCTCCGTCTAAGCAGCTTCAATTTCAGTTTGCAGTCGCTTCCATAGAACTCGCAGTTGCTTACGAATTGCTTGGGAGCCCATCCGTCTAGCAGCGTCATAGCCATAGGTGATGAAATTCCGGCGCCCAAGATGGGAGTACTGGCTATTTAATTTCTTTCTAAATAGGGGCCTAGCTACCTCTCCTCTACCCTCACGTGCAGCATTTCGCTTCTTCATGGTTGCTTTTGCAAGGCGAACGCCGCCACGCATACGCTCGGAATAGCGGGCAAGTGACGCCGACCGTAGTAATATGCGTTGGCCGTCAAAGAGAAAGCCAAGATATTGTAATGGTTTCGATGCAATTAATCCCCGCTCAGTTACAGAAAAATCTACTCGATCAGTCTTCTTTGGATTAATTTCCAACAAGAGCTTCGCGATTTCAGACACTGCGAGTGCCTCTGCCTCTGCCTTTTTCCCAGGGGGGACGATCAGCAGTATGTCATCGCAATAGCGGAAATAAAGACCGCCCACATGGTCAACAAATGCCTTCATCACCGAATCGTAGTTCAGCATGTAAAGATTCGACAGGAGCGCACTAATAGGCGATCCTTGAGGAATTCCCTTGTCTAGGTCATGCTTTACTACCAGCTTACTCCCCCGGATCTTCGACCTAAATACATCTGCACTACACAGCCTAACGGGTGCCGTGTCACGGTTGTTCATGGAGACACCTAGAAGGGCATAGAGCTGCTTCAGGTTCACTGTGGAATACTTAGTCAGCGACTTAAACACCGCGTAGTGATCTGCCGATAATTGCACCTGCCCCAGTAGGTTGGCCCAAGCGTTCTTCAAAAAGGCATGACTCAAGTTATCAAAAAAACCAGTGACATCGAGAGCAACAACTTCACTTGCGCCAAACTGCCTAATGGCCTCAAATGCTTCAAAAGCAAACTCGACATTACTCTTTCCTAACGAACGAAATGCCAATACGCAATCCTGCAAATTTCGTTTAGCAATTTCCTTCTCATATACCTTCGTAAGCTGGAAGGAGTAATAGGAATAAATGTGGCAATCAACGTGAGAAGCATAGGCAATGGGCCTAAGCTTTGGTATCCGCTTGAGCTTTTCTTCAGGGCCAGTGCGTTTGACCTTGAAACTCTCTATTGTGAATTCTATGAAGGGATAGAAACTGTGGCTAGAAACTTGACTAGGATCTTTCACCAGAATTTCGGCGTCTTTAAGGTTGATCGGATGATCAAAATGGGGATAGCCACGATGGCGATACCAAGGGTGCTTTTTACGAGGCTTCAACCTATACACCATCCATCGTTAGCAAACCGGGGAAGCGAAGATGGTGGCGATCCGCTGAT
Organism: Massilia sp. LMS1-1-1.1; assembly: GCF_040815535.1. Lineage (NCBI taxonomy): Bacteria > Pseudomonadati > Pseudomonadota > Betaproteobacteria > Burkholderiales > Oxalobacteraceae > Massilia > Massilia sp. LMS1-1-1.1. The sequence continues at coordinate 67,922 of NZ_JBFPNG010000002.1, forward strand.
CACCTCCCCGGATTAGGCTGGCAGTCTTCGTACCATTCAACCATGATTTCTCATAGCATGCCACGTACGTTAGAAATGTTGTACCATCATTTCATGGAGGCAATAATGCACGTCCCAATCATTCTGGCGCTGTCAATCTGGAAATCCTTCCGCGAGGTCGGTCCTTCAGGGCTTGACATCATGTGATACCCCTCCACACCTACATGTGGAGCAACTCAACTATACACCAAGTAGCATCCTGGCAACAATTGATTCAAAAAAAAGCTGAGTGCTTGTGCTGCGTGGCCAGTGGCGTCCGGGTCAAGTCCGCCATTCATACACGATTTCAGCCTTGACCGTCTCTATCTGCAGCAAGTTGCGCTTTATCAAATACCGATATGGCTCGATGAACTGCCATCCCCTTCCCCATACCTCCCCGGCGTCACGCCCATCACCCGCTTGAACATGGCGATGAAGGCGCTGACGTTGTCGTAGCCCAGGTCCAGCGCAATCGTCGTGACGGGCTGGCCGGCGGCCAATAATTCCAGGGCGCGCAGGATGCGGGCGCGCTGGCGCCAGGCGGACGGAGTAAAGCCGGTTTCCTGAGTAAAACGGCGCGCCAGGGTGCGCGGCGAGACGCCGGCCCAGGTGGCCAGCGCTTCCACTCCCCGCTCGTCGGCCAAGTCATCGAGGATGGCACGCGCCACGCGCAGCAGGCGCGGGTCCGTGGGCAGGGGCAAGCCGAAGGGCTCGTGCGGCGCGGCGGCGATTTCGTCGAGGATCACGCCCGCGATCCGTTCCTGCCGCACGTCGAGCGCGCCATCGTCCCAGGTGCTGGCGCGGCCCACTGCCTCGCGCAGCAAACCCGAGACACGCATCACGCACGGCGCGGCGGGCAAGCTGGCGCAACTGGCTTCGTCCACATACACGCTCCAGCCCGCAAACGGGCCATGCGAACGCAGACCATGGACGTGATGGGGCGGCATCCACACGCAATGGCTGGCCGGCACCACCCATTGCCCGCTGTCGGCAGCGATGGAAAGCAAGCCCCGCATGGCGCCGAACAGCTGGCCGCTGGCGTGGCGGTGCGCCGCCGTCACGCGCTCCTGCGGCTGGGCAATGCGCATAGCGCGCAGCGGCAGTGATGGCGACAAGATTGGCGGATTTGACGTATTGAATGACATAAACAACGCAGGCAAGACAATCCGGCCATCATACAGTGAAGTCTTTCCAACATTCAGGAGTGCATCATGCGTGCAGAAGACGTATTGCCGGACCAACAAAACCAGGGCCAGTTCAATGGCGTCACTGTACGCAAGGGCACGGTGGGCGCCTTCCTGGCCAATGCCCGGCTATGGCTGGACGAGTCCAGCGGCATCGCCGAACGGACCATAGCCGAGCGCGACATTGTCGACGCCCTGCCCGCCCTGCACGCGCTGGGACTGTTCGATATTGTGCAAGTGCGCGATGCGGCGCTGCGCGAACTGGTGGCCGCTTCTGCCGCGCGAGCAGGCTGACTCGTCCACGGCGCGCATTTCCTCTATCATGCTGCTTTGCCCGCCTTCGCACCCGCCATGCCGTTTACCATTGCCACCCCCGTCCACAGCGAATTGATCATCAAGAAAAGCCGTTTCATCGGTTGCGTGCAGCCGATGACGGACCGCGCCAGCGCGCAGCAGGTGGTCAATGACTTGAAGGCGCAGCATCCGGGCGCCTGCCATGTGTGCTGGGCACTGCTGGCGGGCGGGCAATCGGCGGCCGTCGATGATGGCGAACCGAGCGGCACAGCCGGACGGCCCATGCTCGACGTGCTGCGCCACCAGGACCTGGAAGGCGTGCTGGCAACCGTCGTGCGCTATTTTGGCGGGATCAAGCTCGGTGCGGGCGGCCTCGTGCGCGCCTACACGGATAGCGTGGCGCAAGCGTTGTTGCAAGCGGAAAAGACGGCCATCGTGCGCCAGCGAACCCTGCGCTGCACGGTGCCGTATGCGATGGAAGGCATGCTGCGCCGCGAACTCGATGGCGCCGGCGCCGCCTTGCTGAACGTGGAACACGGCGAGCACGTGCTGTTCGACTTCAGCCTGGCGGAAGCGGCAGCCACCGCCCTGCTCGCGCATTTGCATGAGGCGGGCAATGGACGGATAGCCTGGCTGAAATTGGAAGCCGAAGAGGAAGAATAAAACTTACAAATTGGGAGGGCGCTTGATCTGCAGCATGATGAAATGCGTCCACGCCAGCGCCGGCAGCACCATCAACAGCAACATCAGCCCGGCAGGCATGTCCGGCACGAAACGCACGAAGCAGCCGAGAAAACCGGCGATGGCCAGCCAGAAGCGCCAGTTGAACGCATATGCCTTGCGCGCCACCGTGGCCAGCGCGATGCGCCAGAATTCCAGCAAGGCCCACACCCCGCCCGTCAGCAGCAGCGCGGCCAGCGCATTGGCGCCGGGGGCGTCGGCCCAGGTGCGCACCAGGTTGTACAACAGCACGGGATAGCCGGCCGTGATGGCCAGGGTGGCCGGGCCGGCGGCGATGACAGCTTCAAACAGCTGCCCTTTGGAACGATGATCCACTGATACTCCTCAAGCCACGACGCCGGACTGGGCGGCGATCACTTGCAGCGCGCCGGCCGCGTCCTGCGCCCAGACGCGCGTAAAACGGAAGTCGCCATGCGTTTCCACGTCGTGATAGGTGCCCGTCAGCTGCATGCGCACGGAGACGACGGCCACGCTGCCGTTGATGCGCACATGGCGCTCGGACGCGCGCAAGTCGGTGATGGCCAGCAGGCGCTGCTCGTGCGCGGCCAGGTCCGCATGCTTGCTCAACAAGTGGCCCAGGTGATTGGTAAACAGCAAGTCGTCGGCCAGCAAGGCATTCAACGCGGCCACATCGGAGCCCATCATGGCCAGGCGCAAGCGCTCTTCCGCATCGAGCACTTGTACTTCAGTTAATGCATTCATCTTCTTCCTATCAAATAGTCTGGCGCATCTTAGCAAACGGGAAAAGCATGCTTGCACGAAATAGCTAAATTCACAATCAGCCACAAGGCTTATACCTGTGAAGCATATTTATATAGCGTAATATTCGCAGCGGTATTGCGCAAAACGCCACCATAGTACTGTACAGTGCTTGCCCTTCCGCCCCGGGCTGGGGCAGCTGTCAGTTGTAGTACTGTTTTATGTGCTCCGTGCAGTCTCGAATAAAACCAAGATAAGGCCCCTTCATGGCAATTAACATCATCCTGAACCTGCTCGTTGCGTTGCTCGTCTTCGCTTTCATGTTCCACCAGCAACGCAAACACGCGACGTTTACCGTGCGCGTCTTCACGGGCCTGGGCCTGGGCGTGCTGCTCGGCGCGGCCGTGCAGTGGCTGTACGGCGCCGGCTCGCCCATCATTGCGGGCACCAATGAATACATGGACATCGTCGGCAGCGGCTACGTAAAATTGCTGCAGATGATCATCATGCCGCTGATCATGGTGTCCATCATTTCCGCCATCCTGAAACTCAAGGACGCGAGCTCGCTGGGCAAGATCAGCGCACTGACCATCGGCACCCTGCTCATCACCACGACCGTTGCCGCCGCGCTGGGCATTTTGATGGCCAAGCTGTTCGGTCTGACGGCTGTCGGCCTGACGTCGAGCGCCGCCGAAGTGGCGCGCGGCGTGCAGCTGCAGGGCTCGCTGGAAACGGCGAAAGCCCTGTCCCTGCCGAAACTGCTGGTCAGCTTCGTGCCGACCAACCCCTTCCTCGACATGACGGGCGCGCGCAAGACGTCGACTATCGCCGTGGTCGTGTTCTCGATCTTCATCGGCATTTCGGCCACCGGCATCGCGGCGAAAAAGCCGGAGATTTTCGCCTCGTTCGAGAACTTCATGAAAGTGGCGCACGCCATCGTCATGCGCATGGTCACCCTGGTGCTGCGCCTGACGCCGTACGGCGTGTTCGCGCTGATGTTTGAAGTGGTCGCCTCGTCGAGCTACACGGACATCTTGAAACTGATCAACTTCGTCGTTGCCTCGTACAGCGCGCTGATATTGATGTTCCTCGTGCACCTGGCCATCATCGCCGGCGTGGGCCTGAACCCGCTGCGCTTCGTGAAAAAAGTCTTCCCCGTGCTCGCCTTCGCGTTCACGTCGCGCACCAGTGCCGGTTCGATCCCGATGAGCGTGCAGACGCAAACCCAGCGCCTGGGCACGCCGGAAGGCATCGCCAACTTCGCCGCCTCGTTCGGTTCGACCATCGGCCAGAACGGCTGCGCCGGCATCTATCCGGCCATGCTGGCCGTCATGATCGCCCCGACAGTCGGCGTCGATCCCTTCACGGTCAGCTTCCTGCTGCCCTTGCTGGCCATCATCACCATCGGTTCCGTCGGCGTGGCCGGCGTGGGCGGCGGCGCCACGTTTGCCGCGCTGATCGTGCTGTCAGCGATGGACTTGCCTGTCGCACTGGCCGGCTTGCTGATCTCCGTCGAACCGCTGATCGACATGGGCCGCACGGCCCTGAACGTGAGCGGCTCGATCACGGCCGGCACCGTCACCAGCCGGGTCATGGGACAGACCGACCTGGCCGTCTACAACAGCGACGACGCGCCGGACCTGGACGAAGCGGAACACGCCGCCTAAGCAACTCTCCAGCGGCGCGCCGCGCCTTGCCGCTTTCCTCTATATTTATCAACAATAAATACGGAGGAAGGCGCAAGGCGATGGAACAGAAATGGCCGCAGCAAATCTGGATCGTGCGTCACGGCCAAAGTGCCGGCAACGTGGCGCGCGATGCCGCCGAAGCGGAAAAGCACCTATTGATCGCCATCGCCGAGCGCGATGTCGACGTCCCCCTCTCCGAGCTGGGCACGCGCCAGGCCCAAGCCCTCGGTGACTGGTTCGCCACCCTTCCCCCTGAACAACAACCGACCATCGTGCTGTATTCGCCGTACGTGCGGGCGCAGCAGACGGCGCAAGCCGTGCTGGCGCGCATCGATGCGGACAGCTTGAGCTCCGTGGTGGCCGACGAGCGCCTGCGCGAAAAGGAATTCGGCATCCTCGACCGCCTGACCGTGCACGGCATCGCCAGCAAGTACCCGGAATTGCACGAGCAGCGCCAGCACGTGGGCAAGTTTTACTTCCGTCCGCCGGGCGGCGAAAGCTGGTGCGACGTCATCCTGCGCCTGCGCAGCGTGCTCGACACCATCACCCGCGAATACCGGGGCGAGCGGGTGCTGATCGTCGGCCACCAGGTCATCGTCAATTGCTTCCGCTACCTGCTCGATCGCTGCGACGAGCAAGCCATCCTGGCCATCGACAAGGCGGCCGACGTGCCCAACTGCGGCGTCACTTCGTATGCTTTCAATCCCGCCCTGGGCAAGCACGGCAAGCTGCAACTAGACCTGTGCAACTTCGTCGCGCCACTGGAAGAATCGGGTACACCTGTCACGGCCCAGCCCGACATGCCGGCCGCGCCCAAGTCCTAGTTTTCCGGAGACCATGCATGGACACCACCGACATCACGCCTGCCCTGCTGCGCTCCTGGCCCCTGCCCATGCCGCAGCCCGACGGCGACAAGGAAGTGCGCGGCCATCTGCTGGTCGTCGCCGGCTCGGCGGAAATGCCAGGCGCCATCCTGCTGGCGGCCACGGCAGCGCTGCGCGCGGGCGCGGGCAAGCTGACCCTGGCGACGGGCGCGTCGGTGGCGGCGCAAGTGGCCATCGCCATGCCCGAGGCGCGGGTCATCGGCCTGGACGAAACGGCGCAAGGCGGCTTCCGGCACGAGGCGCAACACCAGCTGGCGCCGCTGGCCGGCAAGGTGGACGCCGTGCTCGTCGGGCCAGGCATGTGCGACACGGCCGCCAGCTGCGAGCTGATGCGCCACCTGCTGCCACTGTTTGCCGCCAGCCGTTTGATCCTTGATGCGCGCGCCATGCAGGTCGTGCGCAAGCCCGCGCACTTCCGGTTTGACCAGCCCGTGCTGCTGACGCCGCACGCGGGCGAGCTGGCCCAGCTGATGGGCCTGTCGAAAGACGCCGTGCTGGCCGACCCGCATGCCTGTGCCACGGACGCGGCGCGGCGCTGGAATGCCATCGTCGCCCTGAAAGGCGCGCTGACCGTCATCGCCATGCCCGATGGCACGACCTGGACGCATGCGGGCGGCAATATCGGCCTGGCCATTTCCGGTTCCGGCGACACCCTGGCCGGCATCATCACGGGCCTGGCGGCGCGCGGTGCACCGTTGGAGCAGGCGTGCGCCTGGGGCATCGCCCTGCATGCGCTGGCGGGCGAACAGCTGGCCCTGCGCTTCGGCATCCTCGGCTACCTGGCGCGCGAAATCCCGGCCGAGATTCCGGCGCTGCTGCGCAATCTGGCGGCATAAAAACAACAGCATAAGCATATCCAGAAAGAATCGTTAGCGCTGGCGGGCGCCTCCCTTAAGCTCATTGCAATTGTTTCCATACGAACATTAATCGAGCCCAAAGGACACCGCCTTGTATCCGCGCCATTCAACCGCCACGCCTTCTCTTCCCGCCACGCCGCTGCGCGCCATCGTGCTGGCCTGCGCCATGCTGGCCACCGCGCCCGCCTGGGCCCAGGACGCGCAAACAAACACAGGCACGACCGCAGAGACGGCCAGCGCCAGCATCGACCAGGTCACCGTCGTCGGTTCGCGCGCCCGCAACCGCACGGTGTTCGACAGCAGCGTGCCCATCGACCGTTTCGGCGCGCGCGAAGTGAGCAATGCGCTGTCGACGGGCGACGTGGGCGCGGCCCTGCAAAACCTGTCGCCGTCGATCAACTTCCCCCGCATCGAGTCGAGCGGCGCGTCTGACTCCGTGCGCGGCATCCAGTTGCGGGGATTGGCGCCCGACCAGGTACTGGTGCTGATCAACGGCAAGCGCCGCCACACGAGCGCCGTGCTCGACACGGAAAGCAGCTTTGCCGGCACCGTGCCGGTCGACATCAATGCGATTCCGCCCAACGCCATCGACCACATCGAAATCCTGCGCGATGGCGCCGGCGCCCAGTACGGCAGTGACGCCGTGGCAGGTGTCATCAACATCGTGCTGAAAAAGGCACGCACAGGCGGCGCCGCGTCCATCAGCTACGGCGCCAACCACACGCATTTCGATCCGACAGCTCAAACCCTGACGGATGGCCAGACCGTCATCGTCAACGCCGACTATGGCGTGCCTCTGGGCGAGGCGGGATTCTTCCGCTTCGGCGCGGAAACACGGCGCCGCTCGCCCACGGAACGGGCCGGCCCCAGCGACGCTGGCTGGACGTCCTATAACTTCACGCCAGCCGACCAGGCGCTCGACGGCAAGGTCGTGTTCAAGTCGGGCGACTCGCGCCAGCGCAACAACTATGTGTTCTACAACACCCAGCTCACCCTGGCCAACGGCCTGGACCTGTACTCGTTTGCCACCCTCAACGAGCGTAAATCGGACGGCAGCGCCTACTTCCGCTATCCAGGCGACCCGTCGAACGTACCGGCCCTGTATCCGAACGGCTACCGCCCCGTCACCAACGGCGACAAGCGCGACCTCAGCATCGTGGCCGGCGTGCGCGGCAGCGCGGGCGAGTGGAACTGGGACGCCAGCGCGCGCCACGGCAGCGACCGCTTTGACTACGGCGTGAGCCATTCCGTCAACGCCTCGCTGGGCGCGGCCAGCCCCACGCGCTTCAGCCTGGCCGGCTTCGATTTCCGCCAGAACGCCTTGAATTTCGATGCCACGCGGACCATCGACATCGGCTTGCCCGCTTCCTTGAGCGTGGCCGTGGGCGCCGAATGGATGCGCGAAACCTACACCAGCTCGGCCGGCGACCCAGCCTCGTATGCGGCCGGCAGCTTCACGGATGCGCCACCGGGCGCCCAGGCCGGACCGGGCTTGCGCCCATCGGACGCCTACGACGGCAGCCGCCAGATCCGCTCCGTATATGCGGACGTGGAAAGCGACCTTACGTCGCGCCTGCTGGTGGGCGCCGCCGCCCGCTACTCGCACTACAGCGACTTCGGCAGCGCCAGCACGGGCAAGCTGTCCACCCGCTATAAAGTGACGGACAATTTTCTCGTGCGCGGCTCGCTGTCGAACAGCTTCCGCGCGCCAGCCCTCGTGCAGACGGGTTTCCGCTTTGCCACGCTGAACTTCAACGCCGATGGCACGGCCCTGCAAACGGCGGCCCTGCTGCCGGCCAGCGACCCGCTGGCGCGCAGCTTTGGCGCGCAACAACTGAAACCTGAAAAATCGACCAACGTCTCGCTGGGCCTGGCCTGGAAACCGGCCGCCGCCACCAGCGTGACGGTGGATGCCTACGTGATCCGCATCCGCGACCGCATCACGCGCTCGAGCGACTTGCAAAGCGACGCCGTCACGGCTTACCTGGCCGCGAATGGCCGCAGCGACATTCAGTCCGTGGCCTACCTGGCCAATCTGCTCGACACACGTACTAAGGGCCTGGACGTGGTGCTGAACCACGACCTGGCGTTCACGTCAGGCAAACTGAACCTGAACGCGGCGCTGAACCTGAACAAGACCAGCCTCGACAAGGTGCGTCAGAGCTCCGCTGCGCTGGCCAATATCGATCCGAGTCTGACCCTGCTGACGGAGACGAGTTTGTTCCGCATCAAACATGCGTCCCCCAACAGCAAATTGATACTCGGCGCCGACTGGCAGGCGGCCGGCTGGGGCGTGCAGGCGCGCGCCACGCGCTTTGGCGAGCTGAAAGATTTTTCGTACGACAGCGATGCGCCCCTGATCGACGGCATCCCCGCACAGCGCTTCGGCGCCGTCTGGTCGCTGGACCTGGAAGGCCAGTTGAAACTGAGCAGGCAGCTGACCTTGAGCGTGGGCGGCAACAACATCCTCGACCGCTATCCGCAGCGCGTGCGGGAAACGAATAACGCCACGTATGGCGGCGCCCTGCCCTACAATTTCATCAACCCCATCGGCGTCAATGGCGCGTACTTTTACGCCAAGCTGAACTACACCTTCTAACGCCACGGAAAGAACCCATGATCATCAAGAAAATATCCCACCTCGTCGCCGGCGCCTGCCTGAGCGCCCTCATGCTGTCCGCCGCCCAGGCCGCCACACCGCTGGTACTGATGACGGACTTCGGCACGGCCGATGGCGCCGTGTCCGCCATGCATGGCGTGGCCTATGGCGTCGATCCCCAGCTGACCATTTCGGACCTGACGCACCAGATTCCCGACTACGACATCTGGCTGGGCGCCTACCGCCTGTACCAGACAGCCAATTACTGGCCGCAAGGCACGGTGTTCGTGTCCGTCATCGACCCGGGCGTGGGCACGGCGCGCAAGTCGGTGGTGCTGAAAACCAAGGGTGGACGCTACTTCGTGGGGCCGGACAACGGCCTGTTCACCCTGATCGCCGAGCGCGACGGCGTGGCGGAACTGCGCGAAATCGATGAAAAGGTCAATCGCCTGGCCGGCTCCGCCGAGTCCTACACCTTCCATGGCCGCGACGTGTACGCCTACGTGGGCGCGCGCCTGGCATCGGGCGCCATCCGCTATGAACAGGTGGGCCCGCAATTGCCGAGCGAATCCGTGGTCAAGATCGCGTATCAGAAACCGGTACGCGACGGCAATACCATCCGCGGCATCGTGCCCGTGCTGGACGTCAAGTATGGCAACGTGTGGACGAATATCCCGAAATCGCTGCTCGATGAATTGCAGGTCAAACCGCACGATCCGCTGCAAGTGCGCATCCTGCACAAGGGCAAGCAAGTGGCCGAGGTCACGGCGCCGTTCGAGCACACGTTTGGCGGCGTGGCCAAGGGCAAGCCCCTGGTCTACCTGAACAGCCTGCTCGACGTGGCCGTCGCCATCAGCCAGGGTGACTTTGCCGCCAAACATCACGTCGAGTCGGGCGTGGATTGGGAAGTGGAAGTGAGCAAAGTTTCTTCGTCGAAATAAGCATGGTCCGCAGCCAGGACACACAGTCCTGGCCGTTTCAAATTTTTCTACTGCAGGTTTGCGCTACGTCAAACCAAACGCTTTCCCCGCCTCCACAACGCCGCTCATTTGTAATTGTGGTGAACCTGCGCCCACCTGCCTACTCTAAATTTTGCAAACGATGCCAGCCTTGTTCCAGATGCGCGATCTGGCAAGGCATGCTTTTCCACGACAGCATTCCACTGAAAAGGAACAATCATGACGGCTCCACTCCTGACCACCAGCAAGCTCGTTCTCGGTAGCGCCATCGTCTGTGCGCTGCTGGGCGGATGCAACAAACGTAACGACACCGACACTGGCACCGGTGCCACCACCTCGCCGAACACGACGAACCCGGCAACCGCACCCGGCACCAGCGGGACCAGCGGCACATCGGGCACCACCACGCCGGATACCACGACACCCGGCACAACGCCGGGGACGACACCAGGCACGACCAACCCCGATGGCACGACCACGCCGCCAACCACGCAACCCAACGGCACTACGCCGGGCACAGGAACCGGCACCGGAGGTACGGGCACAGGCACGGGTACAGGCACTGGTACGGGCACAGGTACGGGCACAGGTACGACCACGCCGCCGCGCAGCAGTTAAGCGCAGACAAAAAAAGAGCCTTCCGGGGAAGGCTCTTGCAATACCACGGCGTAGCGAAAGCTGCGCCTTGGCCCGGTATTACTTTTGCAGGCTGACCGATGTCGCTTTCGGCGTGCGGCGTCCCATCAGGAACAGCATGGCCTTCTTCAGCATGCGGTAGACGAAACGCACCAGCAGCAGGGTCAGCACGCACTCGATCAGGGTCAAGATCATGGCCACGGCCACGGGCATGCGCGCGGCGCGGCGGTGGAACTTGGCCACGGCACCATCGCGGGCGATCTCGATGCTGTCATAGAAGGTCGGCACAACCAGCAGGGTCAGAATCGTCGAGGTGATGGTGCCGCCGATGATGGCGATCGCCAATGGACGGTAGAACTCGCCGCCCTCGCCCAGGCCCAGCGCCACGGGGAACATGCCGGCGATCAGCGCAAACGTCGTCATCAGGATGGGGCGCAGGCGCATGCGGCCTGCATACATCAGCGCCTCTTCGCGGCCATGGCCCTCTTCCTCGCGCTTGCGCGCCGCGTCGAGCAGCAGGATGGCGTTCTTGGCGACCAGGCCCATCAGCATGATGATGCCGATAAAGCTCATCAGATTGAGGGTGTTGTTCGTGATCACCAGCGCCACCACCACGCCGATCAAACTGAGCGGCAAGGACATCATCACGGCCACCGGCGCCGTGAAGGAACCGAACTGCATCACCAGGATCAAATACATCAGGCCGATACCCATCACCAGCGCGATCAGCATTTCCGTGAACAGCTCTTGCTGGTCCTGCCCCGCGCCACCGAGCGCCAGGCCGTAGCCGGGCGGGAAGTCGATGGAGTTGGCCAGCTTCATGGCGTCGCTCGTCACTTCGCCGTTCGAGCGGCCCTGCGCATTGGCCGACACGGTGATCGTGCGCTTGCCATTCTTGTGCTCGATGCCGGACGGGCCCTTGCCCATGGTAATGGTCGCGATCTGGTCGAGCGGCACCATTTGCGACGTACCCGTCACGCTGATCGGCAGGCGCTCGATATTTTCCGATGCCACGCGGTCGTCGGGATGCAGGCGCACGGCCACATCGCGCGTTTCGCCCGTCGGATCGACCCAGTCGCCCACTTCCACACCGGCAAACGCCACGCGCAACGATTGCGCCGCGTCGTTGACGGAGATACCCATCGAGTTGGCCAGGCCACGGTTGAGCTCGATCTGCAGCTCGTTCTTCGGATCCTGCTCGGACAGGCCCACGTCGACGGCGCCAGGAATCGCGCGCAGCTTGTCCATGTAGGCATTCGTAATTTCCATCAGTTTGCGCGAATCCGGGCCCGTGAATTCCACCTGGATCGGTTTTTGCGAACCGTTGCTCAAGTCGTCCTGGACCACGTATTCGGCGCCCACAAGACGCGACATCTTCTCGCGCAGCTCGACCGCGATTTCCTTGGCCGAACGCTTGCGGGTGTTGCGCTTGCCGATGTCGACATAGACTCGTCCTCCGCCCGCATTGATGGAGCTGTTGGTATCCTTGGTTTCAGGCAAGGTGCGCGCCAATACGGCCGCCGCTTCCAGTTTCAGACGCGAATACTCGATGCTGCTCGACGATGGCGTGCGCACATTGATCATCAGGTTGCCCGAATCGGATGCCGGCAGGAAACTCGTGCCGCCATGCGTAGCGTGCAGGACAATGGCGCCCACCAGGCTGCCGAAGGCGATGACGGCCATCCAGCGGCGGTGATGCAGAGCCCAGGCGATCACGCGGCCGTAGCGGTCGGCCTGATGGTCGAACCAGTGGTTGAATTTATCGAGCACGCGGCCAATGCCTTTTTTCGGCGCCGAGTGTTCCTCGACCGGGTCGCCCCAGTAGGCCGACAGCATCGGGTCGAGCGTAAACGAGATGCCCAGGCTGACGAGCACCGAGCACGTCACCGTCAAGGCAAACGGACGGAACCATTCGCCGGAGATGCCGGGCATGAAGGCCACGGGAATGAAAACGGCGATGATGGAGAAGGTCGTGGCGGCCACGGCCATGCCGATCTCGGCCGTGCCTTCCAGCGCGGCCGTGCGGCGGTCCTTGCCCATCTGCATGTGGCGCACGATGTTTTCGCGCACGACGATGGCGTCATCGATCAGCACGCCGATGGCCAGCGACAGGCCCAGCAGGGTCATGAAGTTCAGGGTAAAGCCGCACAGCCACACGGCAATGAAGGCGGCAATCACGGACGTGGGCAAGCTCAGCGCCGTGATCAGGGTCGAACGCCAGGAGTTCAAAAAGGCGTAGACGACGAAAATCGTCAGCACGGCGCCCAGCACCAGCGATTCGATCACATTGTTCAAGCTATGCTGGGCGTTTTCACCGCCGTCGCGCGTCACTTGCAGCAAGGTGCCCTTCGGCAAGGTCTTGTTGATTTCCGCCACCATGTCGCGGATCTTGTTGGCCACGCTGACGGTGGACGCGTCGCGCACGCGGGTAATCGAAATGCCCACGTTGGGCTTGCCGCTGCGCATGCTCAGGCTGTTGACTTCGGCAAAGCCGTCTTCGATGGTGGCCACTTGTGCCAGGCGCACGATTTCCTCGCCACGGCGCTTGATCACGACTTTCTCGAAGTCGCTTGGCGACTCGATGCGGCCCACGAGGCGGATGCTTTTCTCGTCCAGAATACCGCGCACCTTGCCCACGGGGGCATTCGTGTTCTGATTGCGCAAAGCGGTCACGACGTCGCTGACGGACACATTGTATTCACGCAATTTTTCCGCGCGCAGCAGCACGGACAGTTCGCGCTTGAGCGAACCGCCCACGTTGACCAGCGCCACGCCATCGACGGTGCGGAAGCGATCCGACAGCACGTCCTCGGCCAGGCGCGAAATTTCCGCGTGGCTTTGCGAATTCGACGACAGCGCCAGTTGCATGATCGGTTCGGCGGCCGGGTCAATGCGCTGCAAGATAGGCTCGCGCATTTCCGTCGGCAACTTGTAGCGCACGGCGGCAATCGCATTGCGGATATTGTCGGACGCTTCGATCAGGTTGGTGTTGAAGGAAAACTTCAGGAAGATGCTGGCCGAACCTTCATTCGAATCGCTGTTGACTTCGGTCACGCCGGAAATGCTTTGCAGCGACTTTTCCAGGCGGTTCACCACTTCGCGCTCGACCGTGTCGGGCGAGGCGCCAGGGTAAGGAATGCTGACGACGATGAAGGGCACTTCGACGTCCGGGTTCTGGTTGACGCGCAGTTTCTTGAGCGCCAGCAAGCCGACGCACATCATCGCCAGGATCAGCACGATGGTGGCCGTGGGCCGCTTGATACTGAAATCGGAAAGGAACATGGCTTAGTTTCCTTTACCGGCAACGGCGGCGCTGCTGCTGGCCACGGCGGCGGCGGGCACGGCCTTGGCTGCCGTCAATTCCACTTTCTGCCCATCCTTGAAGGTGGAACCGGGCGTGCGCAGCACGGTGTCGCCGCTGGCCAGGCCGCTTTGCACTTCCCACTGGCCCGTGCGCACGTCGCGCGCGCCGATGCGCAAGTTGACCTTATGCAAGGCCTTGTCCTTGACTTTCCACGTGTACGTGACGTCGCCCGCCTTCACCAGGGCCGAATCGGGGATCATCAGCGCGCTGACGGTTTCCGTCTCGATGCGCCCTTCCGCATACAGGCCCGCCACACGCGGCTGTTCCTTGTCGTTGAAATCGACCAGCACGGCCACCTGGCGCGTGACGGCGTTGGCGGCAGGATCGACTCTGCGCACCTTGCCCGCGAAATCCTGGCCCGGATAACCATTGATGCGGAACAGCACGGGCTGGCCCACCTTGACGACGCCGATCTTGTCGGCCGACACCAAGCCTTCGAGGCGCATGCTGGTCGGATCGATGACCCGGATCAATTCCTTGCCGATTTGCGCCGTATCGCCATTCGATACCTTGCGCTCGCTCACGATGCCGTCAAACGGCGCACGCACGAGGGTGCGCTGCAACTGCTGGCGGGCCTGGGCGGCGCGGCTTTTCGCGGCGGACAGATCGCTTTGCGCATTGTTGCGGCGGATTTCCGCGTCTTCCAGCGCCTGCGTCGACGTCATGCCCGAGGCGCGCAAGGTTTTCATGCGCTGGAACATGCGTTCGGACTGTTCCAGCACCTGGCTCGAGGCGCGGCTCGCTTCTTCGGCCGAATTGAGGCTGTCACGGATGGCCGTTTCGTCCAGGCGCACGAGCACGTCGCCCCGTTTCACGGCTTCGCCATTTTCCTTCAGCACCTGGATCACCACGGCCGACACTTCGGCGCGCAAGTCCGCGTTGCGCTCGGGCTGCACGGAACCGGTGATGACAGGACCCGACGCCAGCGCATTGCTCTGGATGGTCAGCATGTCTTCCGGGGAGACCAGCAGATTGACGGCGGCGCCCGCCTGTTCCTTGCCATCCTTGCCGCCCTTGCCGGGATCTTTGGACTCTTTGCCGCAGGCGGCCAGGGCAGAAGCGATTGCCAGAACAAACAGGGTTTTGCGCAACATGGGTATTTCTCCGGATAGATAGCGCCACGACCGTCCCGGCGGCCCGGATAGGGCTGCAGGCGATAGCAAGGCATTTATTTTTATTAAAACCACAAGCGCCAAAGTATCCATGAGCGCATCCGGGCATGTCAATCGGCGGTTTCCTGTAATGCTTTATTCAATGGATGAAACGTAGTTTTTACGCCCTGAAACGCAAAACCCCGCCTTGAAGCGGGGTTTTGCGTTTCAGGAGAAGCGAACTTAGCGGGCAAACACGGTGTTGATCAGAAAACCGATGGCCACGCCCGTGCACAGGCCGCCGGCGATTTCCACCAGGGTATGGCCCATGCGCTCGCGCAAGGTCTTGTGCGCAGGACTGGCAGCTTCGCCGGCCAGGCGGTTGATGGCGGCCGCCTGCTTGCCCACGTGCTGGCGCAGGCTGTTGGCGTCGATGATGACGATGAAGGCCAAGGTCACGGCCACGCCGAAGGCAGGATGGCCGATGCCTTCGCGCAAGGCGATCAGGGTCGCCATGCTGGAGACGACGGCGCTATGGTTGCTGGGAAAGCCGCCATTGCCGACCAGGCCGAACGCCCATTGCCGCGTGCGGACACTGTTGATCAGGAATTTGATCGGTCCGACCAGGATCCAGGTGATCAGGGGCGTGACGAGGTAAGCGATATCCACGGGGTATTCCTTCTTATATAGATGTAGAGTGTGTGTCTGGGGCTGCGGCAGCCAGACAGGCGCGCCGCAATTATCGCAGATCATCCGCGCCAGCAGAACTGTCCTTCGTCGGGCCATAAAAACGCCGCCGGCGGCGGCGATCATATAAAATCATGGCATATACAACAATTGACGTATATCAACACTGAGTGCGGCGCGCACAGCGGCGCGGATAATCAAACGTCTTCATACTTGCAACGGGGTCCTCATGCGGCATTTCAGAATTTCCTTTTTAGTCACTTTTATCCTGATGGCGGTGTCGGGCTGGTGGGGCTACAGCCATGGCGGCATGGCCGGCATGATCCAGGCACTGTGGATCACGGGCGTGCTGGGCATCATGGAAGTGTCGCTGTCGTTCGACAATGCCGTGGTCAACGCCTCGGTCTTGCGCCACTGGAATGAGTTCTGGCAAAAACTGTTTTTGACGGTCGGTATCCTCGTGGCCGTCTTCGGCATGCGGCTGCTGTTCCCGCTCGTCATCGTATCGGTGGCCACGGGCCTGGGCCTGGTCGACGTATGGACCATGGCCACCACGACGCCGGACGTATACGCCAAGCACCTGACGGACAACCATGCGCAAGTGGCGGCCTTCGGCGGCGCTTTCCTGCTGCTGGTCTTCCTGAACTTCCTGTTTGACGACGAGAAAGAATTGCACTGGCTGGGCTGGGCCGAGGAAAAAGTCAACGCACTGGGCACCGAAAGCCTGGCCGTGCTGATCACCATGGGCGCCGTGGCGGCCTGCGTGGCGATGGGTCCCGTGGACGAAAAATACAGCGTGCTCGCTTCCGGCATCGTCGGCATCGCCGTCTACATCGGCGTGAACTGGATCAGCGGCTTGCTGGAAGAAGGCGAACCGGACTTGCAGGATGACGAAGAAGAAGGCGCAGCGCCGGCCAAAAACGGCAATGGCGAACTGGTAAAAACGGTGGCGCGCGGCAGTATCGGCGGCTTCCTGTACCTGGAAGTGCTGGACGCCTCGTTCAGCTTTGACGGCGTGATCGGCGCGTTTGCCATCACCAACGACGTCGTCATCATCATGCTGGGCCTGGCCATCGGCGCCATGTTCGTGCGCTCGATGACGGTCTTCCTCGTGCACAAGGGCACCCTGGACGAATTCGTCTACCTCGAGCACGGCGCCCATTATGCGATCGGGATTCTCGCCTTGATCATGCTGGCGTCCGTCAAGTACCATATTCCGGAGTGGTTCACCGGCCTGTCGGGCGTGGCCTTCATCCTGGTCTCGCTGTGGTCATCGCTGCGTTATCGCAAACGGCACGCGGCAGAAGCTTGAAATCGGGGGTTCCGCCCCCAGTTGAAAGAGTAATGGCACGAGCGCCATGGCGCTCATCCCATGCAGGTCTGTTTGAGTTATTTATTAAAAAGGAGCACCACATGGCAATCAGTTTGCAAAAAGGCGGCAACGTCAACCTGAGCAAGGAAGCACCGAACCTGAAGAAGATCATCGTCGGCCTCGGCTGGGATCCTCGTTCGACGGACGGCGCCACCTTCGACCTTGACGGTAGCGCGTTCCTCCTGAAAAGCGACGGCAAAGTCCGTGGCGACTCTGACTTCATCTTCTACAACAACCTGAAGTCGACCGACGGTTCCGTCGTCCACACGGGCGACAACACCACGGGCGAAGGCGACGGCGACGATGAGCGCATCGAAATCGACCTGTCGCGCGTGCCGGCCGACATCGACCGCATCAGCGTCACCGTCACCATTCACGACGCCGACGCGCGCCGCCAGAACTTCGGCATGGTCTCGAAAGCCTTCATCCGCTGCCTGAACGCGGAAGGCGAAAAAGAAATCGCCCGCTACGATCTGTCCGAAGACAGCTCGACGGAAACGGCGATGATCTTTGGCGAAATCTACCGCTACAACGGCGAATGGAAGTTCAAGGCCATCGGCCAGGGCTTCAACGGCGGCCTGGGCCCCCTCGCCCGTTCGTTCGGCGTCAACGCCTAATTCACGCTCGTTAAACCTACTGCGCCGCTCACTTTCGGGCCTGCGTTGCTCGCTGTACCTCCGTACAGCTGCGCGACTTAACCCGAAATCGAGCTTGCTCGCTACGGTTTTCCGAGGTGAATTATCTTAATGTCATATCATTGCTGCCGCCTGCACAGTTCAGGCGGCTTTTTTTTGGAGATTTATCATGCCAGTATTTAGTGTCACGGGCGACGTCGATCCATTCCTGCACGTCAGCATGAAGCAGGGCGAAACCATCTATTGCGAATCCGATGCGATGGTGATGATGGAGACGGCGCTGGACTTGAAAGGCAAGATGACGGGCGGCTTGGGCAGCGCCATCATGCGCCGCTTCGCGAATGGCGAATCGTTCTTCCAGCAGCATATCGAAGCGGTGCGCGGCAGCGGCGACTGCCTGCTCTCGCCCACCCTGCCGGGCGCCATCGAAGTGGTCGACGTGGGCGCGCGCCAGTACCTGCTCAACGACGGCGCCTTTGTCGCCGCCACTTCGGGCACGGAAATGAAGGTGCGCACGCAAAGCATCGGCAACGCCTTGTTCGCCCAGTCGGGCGGCTTCTTCGTCATGGAGACGGCCGGCACGGGACAAGTGGTGGTGTCGGGCTTCGGCTCCATGTTCCAGCTCGACGTCGAGCCGGGCAAGGATGTCGTGATCGACAATTCCCACGTCGTCTGCTGGGACAGCAGCCTGAAATACGAGATTTCCGTGACCACGGGCGGCGGCGCGAGCGGCGGCGGCATCGGCGGCTTCCTCGGCAATATCGTCAACAGCGTGACCAGCGGCGAAGGCATCGTGCTGCGCTTTTCCGGCTCGGGCAAGGTGTTCATCTGCTCGCGCAACCGCGATGCGTTCCTGAAGTGGACGGCGTCGGGCAAAGCCGGCTGATTTCCTCCTTCTAAGGCCAGGTTAAGTCTGGTCGTTTAGAATCCCCGCGCGCGCACCTGCGCGCGGCTTCCCCTATTTCCACCCGGTCCCCGTACATGCAAAGAGTCTGGTTCAACAAAACATTTTCCTCGGTCGGCACGGCCATGCGTCTGATCCGCGAGGCCGACATGGCCGCGACAAACGGCGCGCCCCGCTATCACATCGTGTGCAGCAATACGAACGCGCACGCTGCCGCCTTTCTATCCGCCCACGAATACGCGGTCGAACCATCGGGCCTCACAGGCCTCAATTATGTCGAGTGGTGTCTGGAATTTTGCCGCGAGCGGGGCATCACGATTTTCTGGCCCGGCAAGGAAGCGGGCCTGATCGGCAGCGCCAGCGCGCGCTTCGCCGCCATCGGCACGCGGGTACTCAGCGTGGCCAGCGAAGAGACGCTGACCCTGATGCACGACAAGGCGCGCTTCTGCGACGGCCTCGATCTGCCGATGGCGCGCCCGGCCGACTATCGCGCCGTGACCACCATCGCCGAATACGACGCCGCCTACGCCGAGCTGCGGCCGCTGCATCGCAAACTGTGCATCAAGCCGTCCGAATCCGTGTATGCCCTGGGCTTTGCCATTCTCGATGAGGAGCGCACCAGCGCCCAGCTGCTGCTGGCCGGCGCCGCCTACCAGATCAATGCACAGGAGCTGCGCAACGGCCTGGCGCAGATGGCATCGTTCAAGACCCTGCTGCTGATGGAATACCTCGATGGCCACGAATACAGCGCCGACTGCGTGGCCGACCAGGGCAAGCTCATTTGCGCCGTGCCGCGCAAGAAGCTGCATGGTGGCGGCAGCGGCCAGCTGATCGAACTGCGCGACGACCTGCTGGCGGCCTGTGAAAAACTGGCGCGCGACTACCGCCTGAATGGCGTCTTCAACATCCAGTTCCGCGAAGGCGCGAATGGCCTGGCGCTGCTGGAGATCAACCCGCGCATGTCGGGCGGCATCGGCATGGCTTGCGCGGCCGGCCCCAACCTGCCCTACCTCGCGCTGGCCGGTTTCGACCAGGGCTTTGACAAGCTCACCGTGCCCGCCGTCCAGGAAGGCATGCGCGTGGGCGAAGCCGCCTACGCCGTGGAGCTGCCATGAACATCGTCAAGCAGCAGATGCCCACGGGCGAGCTGACCTTGACAGTGGACGAGGCGCGCTTTCCGCTGGACTGGCTGATCGGCTTTGCCGCGCGCGCCAACGCCAAGCGCGGCTTCCTGTTCCTGTCCAAAGTGCTGGGCAAGCACTGGCCCGTCACGCCGCGCGCCATGCAAACCATCCACGACGACCTGGCCGCGCAGATTCCCCCCAGCCTGCCCGGTCCCGTCGTCTTCATCGCCATGGCGGAAACGGCCGTCGGCCTGGGCCAGGGCGTGTTCGAGGCGTGGCTGCGCGCCAACCCGAATGGCAAGGCCCTGTTTTTGCACAGCTCGCGCTACCGCGTGGGCACGGTGCCCTTCTTCGAATTCGAGGAATCGCACAGCCACGCGCCGCGCCAGTTTTTGCATTTATCGGACGCGGCCAGCGCCCTGTTTTCCACGGCGCGCAGCCTGGTGCTGATCGATGATGAAGCGTCGACCGGCAACACCTTCGCCAACCTGGTGCAAGTGTGCCGCGCGCGTTATACGCAGCTGGAAAAACTGCACCTGGGCGTGATCACCAATTTCATGGGCCAGGCCGCCAACACGGGCTTGAGCGAGCGTTTCGGCCTGCCCACCAGCATCGGCGCCGCGCTCTCCGGCCAGTATGCATTCCAGGCCGGCGACGCGCCGGCTCCCGTGGCGGCCAGCGCGCAGCGCTTCGAGGCGAATGCGGAACGGGGCGCGAGCCCCGCGTTCGGCCGCATCGGCGTGGGCCGCGCCCTGGCGCCGCCGCAAGGCCTGGCCGTGCAGCTGGCGCAGGAAATCGGCGCCGGCGATTCCGTGCTCGTACTGGGTACGGGCGAATTCATGCACCCGTCGTTTTTGCTGGCGCGCGAACTCGAAGCGCTGGGCAAGAACGTCGTGGTGCAGTCGACCACGCGCTCGCCGATCCTGTCGTGGGGCTCCGTCGGCCACATCGTCAACTGCGACGACAATTACGGCGAAGGCATCGCCAACTACCTGTACAACGTGGCGCCTGGCCAGTACCAGCACGTTTTCATCTGCCATGAAACCCCGGCCAGCCCGGCCCTCATGCAACTCGCCGGCCAGTTGAACGGCCGCCTGTTCCACTTTCAGTCAGAGACCAAAA
Organism: Massilia sp. LMS1-1-1.1; assembly: GCF_040815535.1. Taxonomy (NCBI): domain Bacteria; kingdom Pseudomonadati; phylum Pseudomonadota; class Betaproteobacteria; order Burkholderiales; family Oxalobacteraceae; genus Massilia; species Massilia sp. LMS1-1-1.1. Next base: position 88,780 of record NZ_JBFPNG010000002.1, read on the forward strand.
TTGAAGAAATTCCTGTTTGTTGATCTGGACGACACACTGTTCCAGACCCCGAAAAAATGCCCTGGCGAGACCGACCTGCAAGCGGCCGCCTATTTGAAAAATGGCGACGCCTGCTCGTTTACGACGGCGCGCCAGCGCGCCTTCTTTGAATTCGCGCAAAGCGGCATGACCCTGATTCCCGCCACTGCCAGAAATGGCGACGCCTTCCGCCGGGTCGACCTGCCGTTTACCAGCTACAGCGTGCTCGATTACGGCGGCATCGTGCTGCAGCCTGGCGGCGCGCTCGACTCTGGCTGGCTGGCCCTGATGCAGGACGACATGCAGACGGCCCTGCCCGGCCTGCGCGACGCCATGCGCATCATCGACGATTTCCAGGTCAAGACGGGCATGCCTTCGCGCGCGCGCCTGATCGAAGACTACAACACGCCGTTCTACATCGTCGTCAAGGACCATGAAGCGCGCGGCGAACGCCTGGCCGACATCGAAGAGCAGGTGCTGCAGCAGTGGATCGCCACCGAAGGTTCCGACTACTTCATCCACCGCAACGGCAACAACCTGGCCGTGCTGCCGAAGACTTTGAACAAGGCGCGCGCCGTCGCCTACCTGCGCGCGGAACTGGAAGCCGAACATGGCCCCATCGTCAGCTTCGGCATGGGCGACAGCCGTTCGGACGCCCGCTTCATGGCGGCCTGCGACTACGCCATCATCCCCAACGGCACCCAGCTGGCGGCACTCACGGTGGCGGCGCTATGACCGGCGGCACGCAGCATTTCAGCGGCAGCTACCGCCAGGAAGACGTGGAGTTTCTGCTCACGCCGATGGCGCTCGAACCGATACGCGACCTGGCCGAAAAAGAGCGTTTGATCCAGTCGGGCCAGCGCCACTACAGCGAAATGCTGTCGCCAGAGTCCTTGCCTTCGCCCGCCTACCTGGCCCTGTTCCAGAGCGCGTTTGCCGCCAACCGCCTGCAGATGGCGCGCGACTGCCTGCGCCTGGCCGCGCTGATCGCGGCGCGCCGCACGGGTTCCATCACCCTGGTGTCGCTGGCGCGCGCCGGCACGCCCGTGGGCGTCATCCTCGGGCACTTGCTGCGCCAAGTGTTCCAGCGCGAATGCAGCCATTATTCCGTCTCCATCATCCGCGACCGCGGCATCGACGCGAACGCCCTGCAGCACATCCTGGCACAGGGCCATGCGGCCGACTCCCTCGTCTTCGTCGACGGCTGGACGGGCAAGGGCGTGATTTCGCGCGAACTGCGCCAAACGGTCAACGACTTCAATGCCGTGCATGGCACGGCGATCGACGGCGGCCTGTTCGTGCTGTCCGACCTGGCCGGCACGGCCGCCTGCGCCGCCTCGGCCAGCGACTACCTGATCCCGTCGAGCATTCTGAATGCCACCGTCTCGGGGCTGGTGAGCCGCTCCGTGCTCAACGAAGCCATCGGCCCGGACGACTTCCACGGCTGCGTGTACTACGCGCAGTTCGAGCAGCACGACCAGTCGCGCGCTTTCGCCGACGGCCTGGTGGCCGACGCCGTGGCCATTGCCGCCAGCAGCGGCGTGCCGCTGGCCGAAGCGAGCGATGCGCCAGCCATGGCGGCCCGCTCGCAAGCCTACATGGCTGCCACGCAGCAGGAATACGGCATCAGCGACATCAACCTGATCAAGCCGGGCATCGGCGAAGCGACGCGCGTGCTGCTGCGCCGCGTGCCCGAGCGCCTGATCGTGCGCGACACGAATGCGCCGGACGTGGCACATTTGCTGCTTCTGGCGCAGGAAAAAGCCATACCCGTCACAGTAGAACCGGCGCTGCCTTACCAGGCGGTCGCCCTTATCAGGAGCGCAGTCGATGGATAACAACTCCCTACACCCACAAAGCGAGCATAAGGCGGCGCTCGGCGCCTCCATGTATGTGCCGACCACGCACAAGGATTTGCTGGCGATCGCCAATGGCGACAAATTCAGCCATTTGCGCTCGGTGATCCTTTGCACCGAAGACGCCATTGCGGAACGCGACCTCAGTTACGCGCTGTTCAACCTGTCGCTGGCGCTGCAAAACATGTGCGACGACTCGGACACCTTGCGCTTCGTGCGCGTGCGCAATCTCGACGTGCTGGCGCGCGTGCTGGCCATGCCGGGCGCCGACAAATTGAGCGGCTTCGTGCTGCCGAAATCCACGCGCAGCAATTTCAACGCGTATTTCGAGCTGGTGCGCCACACGCACCATCTGCTGATGCCGACCCTGGAAACGGCGGAAGTATTCGACGACGAGGAAATGAAGCAGTTCCGCATCATCCTGTCTGCGCCGGAAGTGCGGCGCCGCATCTTGGCCCTGCGCATCGGCGGCAACGATCTGCTGGCCCTGCTGGGACTGCGCCGCCCCACCAGCGGCACCATCTACCAGACCCCGCTGGGCCAGGTCATCGGCCGCCTGGTCACCATCTTCAAGCCGCACGGCTTCCAGCTGACGGCACCCGTCTTCGAGCACCTGTCGCAGGGCAGCTGGCTCGACGCGGAAGTGGCGCAGGACATGGCGCACGGCATGATCGCCAAGACGGCCATCCATCCGGACCAGGTGCCGCAGATCGAACGCCACTACCAGGTGGCGCAGTCGGACATCGAACTGGCGCTGCGCATCATCGACCCGGACAGCCCTGCCGTGTTCCGCATGCAGGAATCGATGTGCGAAGTGGCGACCCATTCCAGCTGGGCGCTGCGCATCATCGAGCAGGCGCGCCTGTTCGGCATCCGCCATGCGGCCGATGGCGCCGCCGCGCACCATCCGACTACCTCATTGACTCAACTCTCAAGCGACGAAGGGATTGCACGACCATGACCAATTTCACACGCGGACAAAAAGGCAAACTGGCTGACCTGGGCTTGAACGGCCCGTTTGCCGTCACGCTCGATATCGTTTCGGGTTCGATGGAAGTGGACGTCAGCTGCTTCGGCGTCGATGCGGCCGGCAAGCTGTCGGACGACCGCTACATGGTGTTCTACAACCAGAAAAGCGCGCCGGACAATGCCGTCACGGTGGAGCTGAATGGTCCCCGCTCCACCTTCCAGGTCGACCTTGCCCGCCTGCCCGCCTCGATCGACAAGCTGGTTTTTACTGCGGCGACGGAACAGGGCAGCATGCGCGCGCTGGGCAACTCCAGCATGGCGCTGGGCCAGGCGGCCACGTTTGCCTTCACGGGCAATGACTTCCAGGACGAGAAAGCCGTCATCATCGGCGAACTGTATCGCCGCGACGGCAGCTGGCGCTTCGGCGCCGTGGGCCAAGGTTTCGCGGGCGGCCTGGCGGCGCTGCTGAAGCACTTCGGCGGCAGCGAATCGGGGGCGTCCTCCCCGGCGCCAGCACCGGCTTCCGTGCCTGCGCCAGCAGCTCCGCCTGCGGCGAATAAAATCTCGCTGTCGAAAATCCGCCTGGAAAAGCGCGGCGACAAGATCTCGCTCGACAAGCGCGACAGCGGCGGCTATGGCCGCATCAAGGTGAACCTGAACTGGAACCAGAACGCGTCGCAAGGCCAGGCGCCCGCATCGAAACTGGACACGGGCTTCCTCGGCAAGCTGTTCAACAAGCCGGCCGGCCGCTCGGGCGGCATCGACCTCGATATCGGCTGCCTGTTTGAAATGAGCAACGGCAGCAAAAGCGCCGTGCAGGCGCTGGGCAACAGCTGGGGCGCCTACGACCGTCCGCCGTACATTCACCTGGAAGGCGACGACCGCACGGGCAGCATCAGCAGCGGCGAAAACATCTTCATCAACGGCACCCATTTCGACCAGATCAAGCGCGTGCTCGTCTACGCCTTCATCTATGAAGGCGTGCCGAACTGGGCCGCCACCGATGGCGTCGTGACGATCGAGATTCCCGGCCAGCCCACGGTGGAAGTGCGCCTCGACAGCGACAGCCAGCACGCCATGTGCGCCATCGCCATGCTGGAAAACCACGGCGGCAACCTGCAGGTGACAAAATTGGTGGAATACTTCGGCGGCCAAGGTAAAATCACGGCGCACCAGGCCATGGACGAAAGATATAACTTTGGCTTGAACTGGAAAGCCGGACGGAAAGACTGAGTGTACGTACACCACTAGCGGAAGGCTGGGGTCAGACCCGCCGGGTCTGACCCCGGGTTTTCTTCAATTTAACGATAAAAGTCAACATGACCCCTACGACCAAAAAAGTCACCTTCGCCTTTGCCATCTTCCTCGTGGCCGGCTTCCTGCTGCTGGCAGCCTACACGTGGATGGCCCTCAGCTTCTCGTACTCGGAAGGCGAACGGGCGGGCTACCTGCAAAAGTTCTCCAAGCGGGGCTGGATCTGCAAGACATGGGAGGGCGAGTTGCTGCTGACGGCGCTGCCGGGCACCATTCCGGAAAAATTCCAGTTCAGCGTGCGCGATGAGGACGTGGCGAAGCAATTGACGGCCGCCGCCGGCAAGCGCATCCTCGTCACCTACAGCCAGCACAAGGGCGTGCCCACGCAATGCTTCGGCGAGACGGAATATTTTGCCGATAAAGTCGTATTGAGCCAGTAACACCGCAATTTCGCAGCATCGCGCCGGCCAGCCTTTCTCGCGCCGGCGCCATTCCTTCCTCCAGCTACCGTCCCTCTTCCCGCCATCGATGCATGGCGCGCCTCACGCATTCTCACTTTCTTATACACTTGTGATGAGTTCTGGCTGAAACAGTTTACAAATGTAGTCAATGTGCAAGATGCTTGCGCAATCGCATGATGCGCCGCCAGACGACCGTTAGCGTGTATTCCCCTCTGTCACTGGAAACGTCATGCGCCTACCATACACCGTCCTGGCCCTGCTGGCCGCCGCCCTCCCCCTGTCCACCCAGGCACAGGATATCTCCGGCATGGCAGGTTCCCTGAAAGTCAACTCGACCAATGAACGCACCTTTGTCGGCGCCATCAGCTACACGCAGCCGGTGGGCAATTACAATGCGGTCAGCCTGTCGTATATCAACGAAGGGCATCCGGAAAACCATCACCGCGACGGCATGGCGGGCCAGGTCTGGCTGCGCACGAAAAACGTGGACCAGGGACTGATGCTGGGCGCCGGCATCGGCCGCTATTTTTTCTTCGACACGGCCAAGACGGACGAAGCGCCGCACAATTTCGACAATGACCACGGCTGGGGTTCCATCGCCAGCCTCCAGGCGCGCTGGCAATTCGACAACCGCTGGTATGCCTTGGCCCAGGTCAACCGCATCCGCCCCAGCGGCAAGGACACCACCACGCACCTGCTGATCGGCGCCGGCTACCGCTATGACGGCGTACCGGGCGCCAAGCTGCACCTGCAGAACTGGGCGTACGACGATACCTTGACCCTATCGACAGGCCACACCATCGTCAACAGCTTCCGCTCCGAATCCTCGCGCCCGTTCACCCTGGAATACCGGCGCGCGGCGGGAAAATACGTGGACTGGAGCGCCACTCTCATCGACGAAGGCAGCACGGTGCTGGCGCACCGGCGCGGCGCGGCCGCCCAGCTGTGGCTGATCCGCTCGCTCAATGAAAAGGTGGAATTCGGCATGGGCGCGGGGCCCTACGTGGCCTGGGACGGCCGCGACACCCAGGGCCACGATACGCGCCTGACAGGCTTGCTGTCAGCCGTGGCCCGCTACCATGTCAACCGCCACTGGCTGGCGCAAGTGGCGTGGAACCGGGTGGTAACCGATTACCACCGCGATGCCGATGTGCTGCTGGTGGGCGTGGGCAGGAAGTTTTAAACGTTCTAGCGCGAACGCCACACGGCGCCGGCTGACTCGTTCGGCTGCGTCAATCTCTCGATCACTTCACGCGTCAAACTGGCCGAGCTCACCTGTTCGGCTTTCGCGCGGGCGGCGGTCAATGAGCTGGAAAACGCGCTTTGCGGCTGCTCCAGGCTGGCGCGCAGGGCGGCCAGTTCGCGCTCTTGCTGCTGCGCGCGCTCCATTTCCCGTTCCAGCAATTGCTGCTTGGCGGCCGCCATCGCGCGCGTCGTCTCGGCCGCCTTGCGCTGCAGGGCCGCATGGGCCTGGGCGCTGGCCAGCAAGGCTTGCTGCGCGTCGAGTTTCTCGCTGGCGGCCTGCTGTGCCGCCAATTCCAGCTGCTCGCGCTGGCGCATGGCGTCGAGCGCCTGCTGTTCCATCGCAGCGCGCGTTTCGGCGGCTGCCGTGGCCTGCTTTTCCGCTTCCAGGCGGCCGGCGATGGCTTGCGAGGCGCGCTCTTCTGCGCTGCTGGTCTGGCGCTGCTGCATCAGTTTTTGCGCGATCAGGGCCAGCGACTCGCGTTCGGCCGCGACGAAATCGCGCTCGGACGCCAGCAGCGCATCGGCTGCTTGCGCCTTGTCTTCTTCCACGCGGGCGCGCTCGCTATGCACCTGTCCCAGTTCCACGGCCAGGCGCGCCTGCGCCTGCACGGCTAGCGCTGCGGCGGCCTTTTTTTCACCCTCGACCAGGGCCTGGTCCATCAGGATGCGGATGGCGTCCGCTTCCTTTTGCGCCGCTTCCCGCAAAGCCTGTTCGGCCGCGTGCTGGCCGCGCAGCAGCTCCGCTTGCGCGCCTTCTGCGGCGATGCGTTCCTGCGCCGCGTTGAACGCCAGCGCTTCGGCCTCCAGTTTTTCTTTCAGGGCGGCGATGGCGGCTTGTTCGGCGGCCAGGCGCTCCTGCTCCGCCTGCAGCAGCTGCTCTGCCTGACGGGCTTTTTCCTGCGCCAGTTGCGACGCTTGTTCCTGCGCGGCCAATGTCGCCTTGCCGGCATCGACTTCGGCCTGCTCGGCTTCATTCTGGCTGGCGGCCAGTTCCGATGCCTGGCGCGCCAGTTCGGCGCGTTCCTGCGCCAGGCTGGCGGCGCGCTGCTGCTCTTCCAGTTCGCGCTCGGCTGCCACGGCGGCCGCCTGCTCGGCCGCTTCGCGTGCCTTGGTTTCTTCGAGGGCCGCCGTTTCCGCTTCCAGCTTGGCGTGGCCGGCGATTTCCGCATCCTGTTCGGCCGTCACGCGGGCCAGCGCCACGGCGCGCAGCTGGCGGTCCACCTCGATGCGCGCCTCGGTGGCGGCAAGGATGCGCACGTCGGCATCGCGGCGCGCCTGCGCGCTGGCCACGGCGACCATTTCCAGGCGCTCGCGGTGGATGGCCGCGTCGCGCAATTCCTTTTCCGTCTGCAGGCGCAAACGCAGCGACTGCGCCGCATGACGTTCCGATTCCGCCTGCGCCAAGGCGATGGCTTCGCGCTCCTGTTCCAGGTGCGCCAACGCGCGCGCTTCTTCCAGGGCGCGCACTTCGGCGGCGGCGCGGTTGAAGGCCGATTCCAGCGCGATCTGGTCGGCGCGCTCGCGCTGCACCGTCAAGTCCAGCGCTTCGCTTTCCGCTTCGGCCAGCATCTGCGCCGTCTGGCGCGCGCCGTGCGCATGGCGCTCGCGTTCGCGCGCCAGCACGGCAACTCGTGCATCGGCCGAGGCGATGCCCACCATTTCTTCCTTGGCCGCCTGCACGGCGGCGACGCGCTCGACGGCCTGCAGGCGCGCCTGCTCCGTCTGCACTTGCAATTCTTCGGCGGCGCGGGCGGCCTGCTCGGCCAGTTCCGACTGCACGGCCACCTGCTCGCTGGCGCGCAAGCGGCTTTCCTGTTCAGCGCGCGCACGCTGTTCGGCGGCCAGGCGGATTTCATTGTCGGACTCCACGCGGGCGCGCAGTTCGGCCGTCTCCTGCTTGACGGCTTCCAGACGGGCCACGCTCGCTTGCGCGGCGGCGCGCATGGTATCGAGACGTTCGCGGTTGGCGGCAATCGCTTCCTCGGCGGCCTGCGCATTTTGCTGAGCGGCGGCGGCGGCGGCCGCGTCGATGGCGGCGCGGTCCTCGGCCAGCGAGCGCACGCGCGCCTCGGCCAAGGCCCGGCTTTCGGCGGCGCACGTGGCCTTCGCTTCCGCTTCCACGCGGGCAATCGCCTCGTGGATGGCTTTCAATTCCATTTTCTGGCGTTCGACGGCGGGCGCCTTGGTATCGGCTTCGGCTGCCGGTTCAGCTTGCGGTTCGGACGCGATGGCGGCAGCCGGCACTTCCGCCTTGCGCTCCAGGTCCTTGAAATCATGCAGCGAGACGATGCTGTCCTGGTCGAACTCGTCGTCGGCGGAATACGCAACGGTGAGGGAGGCGGCCTGGCGCTGATTTTGCTGTGCTTGCATGATTTCTCGCTTGTTCGGGTGAATTCCGTTGCTTCCAGGAATTTATTAGCACCATTATCGAACAGGCATGCGCAAATCAGCGCGGCAAGAAGAGGGGCGTTTACCGCCCTTTTCGGGCGTTTAGGTCAAACAGGCCACAATGGCGCTTCGTCCATCAACGCCACCTGCTCCCTGAGTTCCAATATCCGGTCCTGCCAATACCGCTGCGTGTTAAACCACGGGAAGGCGACGGGGAAGGCGGGGTCGTCCCAGCGGCGCGCCAGCCAGGCCGAATAATGGATCAGGCGCAGGGTGCGCAACGCTTCGACCAGGTACAGCTGGCGCGGGTCGAAATCGCAAAAGTCTTCGTAGCCGGCCAGGATGTCGCTCATCTGGCGCACCTGGTCGCTGCGCTCGCCCGACAGCATCATCCACAGGTCCTGGATGGCCGGTCCCATGCGGCTATCGTCGAAATCGACGAAATGGGGGCCGGCGTCCGTCCACAGCACGTTGCCGCCATGGCAATCGCCATGCGTGCGCAGCATGGCCACGTCGCCCGCGCGGTCATAGCAGCGCTTGACGCCGTCGAGCGCCTGCTGCGCCACGCTGGAATAGGCGGCCAGCAGTTCGGGCGGCAGGAAATTACCTTCCAATAGAAACTCGCGCGGTTCAACGCCAAACGTCTGGTGGTCGAGCGCCGGCCGTTCCTTGTAGGTCGACAACGCGCCGACGGCGTGGATGCGGCCGATGAAGCGCCCTATCCATTCCAGAGTGGCCGGGTCGTCCAGCTCGGGCGCGCGGCCGCCGTGGCGGGGGAAGACGGCAAAACGGAAGCCCTGGTACTGGTGCAGGGTGCTGCCATTGATGTCCAGCGCCGGCACCACCTGGATTTCGCGCTCGACCAGTTCGGACACGAACGCGTGTTCTTCCAGGATGGCCGTATCGCTCCAGCGCGCGGGACGGTAAAACTTGGCCACCAGCGGCGCGCTGTCTTCGATGCCCACCTGGTAGACGCGGTTTTCATAGCTGTTCAAGGCCAGCAGACGGCCATCGCCGCGCAGTCCCACGCTGTCGAGGGCATCGAGCACGCAATCGGGGCTCAGGGCGGAAAAGGGATGGACGGGCCGGTCGTCCTCGTGCGGCTGGTTTTCATTGTGCATAAGCGACATTGTAAGGCGCGCGCGGGCCGCAGGTGCAAACACTTCGGCGGCAAGCCGCAGCAAGGCGTATACTGGCGCCTTACATTCAATCAAAGAGCAAGCCATGCAACTCGAACAGCCATTATCAGAAAAAGAATTTGACGAATTAGACCAATTCCTGTTGTCGGACCGGTGCTCCGAAGACGCGATGACCATGGATATGCTGCACGGCTATCTGACGGCCGTGGCCATCGGTCCGGAACCGATCATGCCGGCCGAGTGGTTGCCGCGCGTGTGGGGCGAAGATGTCAACGACGCGCCGAAATTCAAGAACAGCAAGGAAGAAGAACGCATCGTCAACCTGATCATGCGCTTCATGAACGAAGTGCTGGTGACGTTCGAAGTGGCGCCGAAAGAATTCGAAGCCCTGTTCGTCGAACACGACTACGAAGGCCAGACCCTGATCGACGCCGAAGCCTGGTGCTGGGGCTTCTGGGACGGCATGGAACTGCGTCCGGGCTCGTGGAATGAAATCTGGGATTCCGAAGTGGCTGAACTGATGCAGCCGATCTACCTGCTGGGCGCCGACGAAATCAAGGAAGAAGAGCTGAAACTGGTGGAAGACCCGGTCAAAGCGCACAAGCTGGCGCAGGAACTGGAGGCGAACCTGCCGGCCATCCACCGTTTCTGGGTCCCGCGCCGCAAGGCACCGGTGCAAACCATGAAACGCGAAGAGCCGAAAGTGGGCCGCAACGACGACTGCCCTTGCGGCAGCGGCAAGAAGTTCAAGAAATGCTGCGGCGCCGAGCCGGCAGCCGAGTAACACCATCGCGTTACCCTGCGCCGGGAAGATTCCGGCGCAATCTCCCTCCCCTCTCTGCCGCCACAGGCAAGCATTCAGAAAACAAGTCTGGACCATCTTCGATGGTAATGCTCAAGTAATTTCGGGCACAACCACAGGTTCACATTCTGCCATTTTCTTTTCATAGGGGCACTGCATGCACAATAAATTTCGTCGACTACTTAAAACATGAATATGTAAAGTCAAGTAAGTATCAAGAGATTTCAATGCAATACCGTGCAACACAAGAAAACTAATGCATAGCTAATGCCGCGTCTGCAGGCAAGACAGCATCAAATATTAAACCACCATTATTCAGCCGTTCAATTTGAATTTTTCCTTGATAACCAAAAAAATTAGCATGCAGTTATCAGCAAAAATAAACAATAGCACTACCCATTAAAAAGCCACACGACTGAAGTTAACTCGACCAAATGAGTAAAACCGCCTTAGAATAAACTCCAGTGAGCGATCCAGATTACATCACGATTACTATGGGAGATTCGGTACAGATATGAGCAAAACCAAGAGAATGCAAAACAAGTGCAAAGACTGCAAGTACACTTGGTATCCCAGAGGTAAAGACCTGTCAATGAAATGCCCAAACTGCGGCAGTCGCAACACAGGTTTTTCAGGCAATTGGATATTTTTAATTTTCGTGGTTTTTCTAGGATTTATCGCCATCAGCACCTATAAGAAAGAAACTACTACTCCTCCGAGTGGTAGCGTCACGGAGAGTGCAGTCATACCTACAGAAATACCAGCCACACACTCGTCAACGCCGTCAATACAGAGAGTAATCGTACCCAATGAGCCATTCAGCTCAGAAAATCAGGTCTCGGCTCAACCACTCCCCATGGCAGAAAATGAACGCGTTGTCACCGAGGATGAGCTTAAGCTATCCAGAAAAGTATTAGCCGAAAGTTTGCTGGCATTGCAGGCCTGCAGCGACAGTACGGATGACGAGACCAAAAGCCATTGCATCGCCCTGCAATGCGCCAAGGCGGAGCTGGCACCGACACCGGCATGCATGGATAGACAGGCAAAAGAATAATTTGCCAGACTTCGGTCCAGCCTTAATTAATACAGGAATTGCCACCGCAGGAAGCTCCTTGCCCAGCGCTATAATTGCCGCATGAAACTCCCCGACCTGAACCTGCTCGTCGCCCTCGACATCCTGCTCGAGGAAGGCAGCGCCGTGGCCGCCGCGCGGCGCATGAACCTGAGTGCGCCGGCCATGAGCCGCACCCTGGCGCGCATCCGCGACGCCATCGGCGACCCCGTCTTCGTGCGCTCCGGGCGCGGCCTGGCACCCACCCCGCGCGCGCTGGAATTGCGCGAGCAGGTGCGCGGCGTGGTGGAGCAGGCGCACGCCATCTTCACGTCGGGCCGCGAAGTCGACTTGCGCACCCTGGAACGCACCTTCAGCTTGTGCGCCAACGACGTGTTTGTCGGTGCGTATGGCGGCAAGCTGCGCGACCTGCTGGCAGTGCACGCGCCGCACACGGTGCTGCGCTTCGTGCCCGAGGGCGACGGGGCCACGGAAAACGACGCCCTGCACGCGGGCCGCATCGACCTGTACATCAGCGCGCGGCGCGCCTTTGCGCCCGACATCAAGCTGCAGCAGCTGTTTAGCAGCGGCTTTGTCGGTATCGCCCGCAGCGACCACCCGATCTTCGACGGCCCCATCAACCTCGACAGTTTTACCGAATACGAACATATCAGCGTCTCGCGGCGCGGCCTGGCGCGCGGCCCGTTCGACACGGCACTGGCCGAGCGGGGCTACACGCGCCGGGTTTCGCTGATCAGCCCCAACTTCCAGTCCGCCATCTTCGCCGTGGCCGATTCGCGCCTGCTGCTGCCCTTGATGCCCACACCGCTGCTGGCCATCGTCGAGCGCCTGGGCCTGAAGCTGCGCACGTTCGAACTGCCCATCCCCGTCGACAGCGTGGAAGTCTTCCAGGCTTGGCACCCGCGCCTCGACCACGACCACGCGCACCGCTGGCTGCGCCGGATGATCAAGGAGCTGTGCACGGGGTCAGACCCTTGCGGGTCTGACCCCAGCATTTGATTGGGGCTGATCTGAACTCACACGCCAGACGCCAAACCCAACGACAAAGACACGGGGTCAGACCCACAGGGTCCGACCCCACCCATCATTGCGCCAGACGCAATTCACACTTCCTTAATTATCAATTTTCACAAGATTAACGGCTACCTATACTGCGTGGACTGATCCTCATCCACGGAGTTCCCTGTGTCCGCTGTACCGCTTCCCGGCGCCGTCCCCGCGGCCGCGCCGCCTGCTCCTCCCGCACCTCCCGCCTTCGGCCTGCGCCTGGCCACGGGCCTGACCGGCGTGCTGCTGGCCGTGCTGGTGGCCGGCCTGAATGAAAACATCACCAAGGTCGCGCTGGCCGACATCCGCGGCGCCATGGGCATCGCGCGCGACGACGCCAGCTGGCTCGTGGCCCTGTATGCGGCCGCCTCGGTGTCGGCCATGGCGTTCGCGCCGTGGTGTTCCGTCACGTTCTCGCTGCGCCGCCTGACGGCCGCCGCCATCATCGTCTGCATGGCCGCGGGCCTGCTATGCCCGTTTGCGCCGAACCTGTCCGTGCTGATGTTCCTGCGCGTGGTGCAGGGCGCGGCCGGCGGCGCCCTGCCGCCCATGCTGATGACGGTGGCGCTGCGCTTCCTGCCGCCGAACATCAAGCTGTATGGCCTGGGCGGCTATGCGCTGAGCGCCACCTTCGGCCCCAGCCTGGGCACGCCGCTGGCCGCCTTCTGGACCGAGTACCTGGGCTGGCAATGGGCGTTCTGGCAAGTCGTCCCGGGCAGCATCGTCGCCCTGCTGATGGTGTCCTGGGGCTTGCCGCAAGACCCGCTGCGCCTCGAACGTTTCCGCCAGTTCGACTGGCGCGGCCTGCTGCTTGGCCTGCCCGCCATCAGCATGCTGGTGGTGGGCATGCTGCAGGGCGAACGCCTGGCGTGGTTCGCCTCGCCGCTGATCTGCGTGCTGCTGGGCGGCGGTCTGTTGCTGCTGGTGCTGTTCTTCATCAACGAGTGGTCGCATCCGCTGCCCTTCTTCAAGCTGCAGCTGCTGTCGCGGCGCAACCTCAGCCACGCCCTGCTGACCCTGGGAGGCGTGCTGTTCGTGCTGCTGGCCGTGATCCTGATCCCCTCATCCTACCTGGCGCAGGTGCACGCCTACCGCCCGCTGCAAACAGCGCCCGTGATGCTGATGGTGGCGCTGCCGCAGCTGATCGCCCTGCCGCTGGTGGCCGCCCTGTGCAATTTGCGCGCCGTCGACTGCCGCTGGGTGCTGGCCATCGGCCTGGCCCTGCTGGCCCTGTCCTGCGTGCTGGGCGCGCGCATGTCTCCCGACTGGATACGCACGCATTTCTACCTGCTGCAAGCGGTGCAGATCTTTGCGCAACCGATGGCCGTGATTCCCTTGCTGCTACTGGCCACCACGGGCCTGGCGCCGCAGGATGGCCCATTTGCCTCGGCCTGGTTCAACACCATCAAGGGCATGTCGGCCGTCGTCGCCACCGGCGTGCTCGATGCGCTGATCACACGCCGCAACCATTTCCATTCGACGGTGCTCAGCGAACGTCTGGGCAACCTGCCGGGCGCCGTCGATGTGCCAGGGCTGGCACAGCGCATGCATGCGCAAGTCGTCACCCTGACCTCGTCCGACCTGTACCTCTGCGTGGCCGCCATCGCGCTGGCCATGATTGTGATCATCCCCATCCTGCCGACGCGCGTCTATCCGCCGCGCGCCGCCTGATTTTCATTTTACGAAAGAGCCTCACCATGAATGTCCCCATCCTGCGCTCGCGCGCTTTCCTCCTCGGCCTGGCCCTGCTGGCCTGCGCCCTCGCCTTTTGCGCCTGGCAACTGCTGTTTTCCCGCAGCGAAGAACAAGGCACCGACGACGCCTTCGTCAGCGCCGACTACACCGTGCTTTCTCCCAAGGTGGGCGGCATCGTGCGGGAAGTGCTGGTGGAAGACAACCAGACTGTCAAGGCGGGTCAGCTGCTGGCCCGCATCGACGACCGCGATTACCAGGCCGCCGCCGCCTCGGCACGCGCCGAAGTAGCGGGCGCCGAGGCGCAGCTGGACTATGCCCGCGCCACCTTGCAGCGCCAGCAATCTGTGATCGAACAAGCCAGCACCCTGGTCGAGGCCAACCAGGCGGAAGACAAACTGGCGCAGCAGGAACTGGCCCGTTCAACGCACCTGGCCGGCCAGGGCGCGGGCAGCGTGCAAAACGCCCAGCAGGCGCAATCGCGCTACGACGTGAGCCGCGCGCGCCTGGCGCAAAACCGCGCCGCCCTCGTTGCCACCCGCAAGCAGACGGACATTTTGCAAGCGCAGCAAGGCGCGGCCGAAGCGGCCCTGCTGCGCGCCCGCGCCAGCCTGCAACGGGCCGAACTCGATCTGTCGCATACGCAGCTGCGTGCGCCCATCGACGGCATCATCGGACGCCGCGCCGTGCGCGTCGGCGCCCTTGTGGCGCCCGGCGCCAGCCTGATGGCCGTGGTCCCACTGAACCGCAGCTTCATCGTCGCCAACCTGCAGGAAACCCAGCTCACGCACGTGCGCCAGGGCCAGCGCGCCAGCATCGCTGTCGACGCCTATCCGGGCGTGCTCCTGCACGGCACCGTGCACAGCATCGCGCCGGCCACGGGCGTGACGTTTGCCGCCATCGCGCCGGAAAACGCCACCGGCAACTTCACCAAGGTGGTGCAGCGCATCCCCGTGCGGATCGCGCTCGACCCGGAGCAGGACGGCGACCGGGACCGGGGCACCCGCCTGCGCGTGGGCATGTCGGCCGAAGTGCGCATCGATACGGCCATGCGCCGTCAAGCATTGACACAGGTGAGCGCGCGATGAAAGCACTGATCTTGATCACGGCCCTGGGCCTGGCCGGCTGCGGCAGCGTCGGCACCGACTTCCAGCGCCCGCCCCATGACCTGGGACAGCAATGGCGCCAGGCGGAAGATGCCCGCTTCGCGGCGGCACAGGATGGCGCCATCGAGCAGCACTGGTGGGACAGCTTTGGCGACGCGCCCCTGTCGTCCCTGCTGCGGCGCGCCGCCGGCACCAACCTCGACGTGCTGGCGGCTGCCAGCCGGCTCGAGCAAAGCCGCGCCGCGCGTGGCGTCATCGGTGCCGCGCAAGGCCCGTCGCTGGGCGCGAATGGCGGCTACAGCCGCGCGCGCAACAGCGAACAAGGCTTGAGCGACCCGTCGCGCAACAACGGCCAATCCGCCTACAGCCTGTGGCAAGGCAATCTTGACGCGGCCTGGGAGCTGGACCTGTGGGGCCGCGTGCGGCGCGAAGTGGAAGCGGCTGACGCGCGGGTCGACGTGGCGATGGAAACGCAGCGCGGCGTGCTGCTGGCCGTGCTGGCCGAGACGGCGCGCGACTACATCGAGCTGCGCGGCGCGCAGCAAACCCTGGCCATCACGCAGCAGCTGCTCGACATCGCCCGCCATACCCTGGAGCTGACCCGCATCCGCCTGCGCGAAGGCGTGGCGACGCAGCTCGACGAGGCCGAGGCGGCGGCCCACGTGGCCACCATCGAAGCGCGTTTGCCGCCGCTGCAGCAGCGCGAAGCGCGCCTGGGCAACGCCCTCGCCCTCTTGCTGGCGTTGCCACCGCAAGCCTTGCAGGCGGAGCTGGCGGCGGTCAAGGACATTCCCGCCGTGGCCATGCAAGTGCAGCTGGGCTTGCCCAGCAGCCTGGCCGAACGGCGTCCCGACATCCGCCGCGCCGAAGCGCAGCTGCACGCGGCCACGGCCGCCATCGGCGTGGCGCAAGGCGATTTTTATCCGCGCATCACGCTCTCGGGCAGCGTCGGCCTGCAAGCGATGCAGCTGTCCGATATCGGCTGGGATGCCAAGCGCTTTGCCTTCGGTCCCGGCTTCAGCGTGCCCCTGTTCGATGGCGGCCGCCTGCGCGGCAAGCTGCAATTGCGCGAAGCGCAGCAGCAGGAAGCGGCCATCGCCTACCGGCAGACGGTACTGGCCGCCTGGCACGAGGTGGAAGACGCCTTGTCCGGCTACCAGGCCAACGCCCGCCGCCAGGCCAGCCTCGATGAAGCCGTCAAACAGGGACGGCGCGCGCTGGACAGCGCGGAACTGCAGTACCGCCAGGGCGGCACGGACCTGATCAACGTGCTGCACGTGCAAAACACCCTATTGAACAACGAAGCGGCGCTGGTCGACAGCCGCGCCACCGCGTCGCTGTCGCTGGTCCAGGTCTACAAGGCGCTGGGCGGCGGCTGGCAAGCCTTTTCAAGCACCTCGCAAGAAAGTACCCAATGAAACCGAATCCCGCACATTTTTCCATCCACGACGTCAGCGACTTTCCCATCGTGCGCTTTCGCCCTGAAACGGCCGTCACCGGCTATGCCCCGCTGTGGGAAAACGACATGGATGCGCTGCTGCGCCATGGCGAACCGTTCGTCATGCTGTTCGAAGAGGAGCGCAGCGATGAAGCGCACGTGGACCGCAAGCGGCGCGGCCTGTGGCTCAAACATAACAAGGTGGCGCTGGCCGCCATTTGCCGGGGCCTGGTGTCCATCGAAGCGGACGCGGAACAGCGCGCGCGCCTGCAAGCGATGGCCGCTGGCGCCATGAAAACGTTCGGCATCGTGCAGGAAGTGGCGGCCACACGCGAACAGGCCGACGCCCTGATGGTGTGGCTGCTGGGCAGCGGCCAGATGGCGCGGCCGCGCGCGGCGGACGTGTGGTGAGTGAGTCGGTCAGGCCGCCCTGCGCACCGCGCTCCTGGCAGGAATGACGCACACGTGGCCGTCGCTGCTGGTCGCCGTCGTCAGGGCGATGCCGTACAGTGCGGCCAGGGCGGGTACGGCGCCGGCATCGCTGGCGATGTCGGCGACCAGCTGGCCAGAACGCACGAGCAGCAGCCGCTCGAAGCCCAGCAAGGCGTGGTTGATGTCGTGCAGGATGGCGATGACGGCGTGGCCGCGCGCAGCGCAGAACTGCTGCAAGCTGTCGAGCAGATCAAACTGCAGGCCGGGATCGAGCGCCGCCAGCGGTTCATCGACCAGTATCAAGCCATCGCGTACGTCCCACATCTGCGCGAAGATGCGCGCCAGCTGCACCCTGGCCTGCTCGCCGCCGGACAGGATATCAAGGCGGCGGCCCAGCAGATGCCCGGCGTGCGCCAGGGCGGCCGCGTCCTGCACGATGCGCTCCAGCTGCGGATCGACCAGGCGCGCCACCCGTCCCAGGCCGATCACCAGTTCGCACTGCAAGCCGAAGGCCACGTTCGAGCCTTGCGGCAGCACGGCGCGGCAGCGCGCCAGGTCGGCCAGCGGCCACTGCGCCAGGGGACGGCCGGCAAGCACCACCTGGCCCGCCTGCGGCTGCAGTTCGCACGCCATCAGTTTCAACAGCGTCGACTTGCCCGCGCCGCTGGGGCCAAGGATGGCGATGCGCTCGCCGGGCGCCACCCGCACAGTGAAGGGGCCGAAATACTGCTGGCCCAGTTGTGTTGTGGCGAAGGAGAGTTCCAGCAGTGGCGTCATGTTCACCTCTAGGCGGTGCCGTGGCGGAAGCGCCGCAACAGCATCAGGAAAAATGGCCCGCCCAGCAAGGCCGTGAAAATGCCGACGGGGACTTCCGCGGGAATGGCGACCGTGCGCGCGAGGGTGTCGGCCAATAGCAGCAGCAAGCCGCCGGCCAGCATGGACAGCGGCAGCACGCGGCGCTGGTCGGCGCCCAGCCAGGTGCGCACCAGGTGCGGCGCGATCAGGCCGATAAAACCGATGCCGCCGCACCAGGCGACGGCAAACCCCGTCAGCACGGCCACCAGCACGATCACCTGCGTGCGCAGCCGGCCCACGTCGACGCCCACATGCAGCGCCTGCGCCTCGCCCAGCGCCAGCGCGTTCAATGAGCGCATCAGGAAGCGCGTGACCCACAGCGCGCCCGCCAGCACAATCAGCAAGGCCGCCACCTGGCGCCAGCTGCCGGCCGACAGCGAACCCAATGTCCAGAAAGTCAGGGTGCGCAACTGGTCATCGCTGGCCAGGTAGATGCACAGGCCCATGACGGCCACCGTGATGGCGTTCAGCGCCACGCCCGTCAGCAGCAGGCCGACGATGGAGCCTGGCGTGGCCCAGCGGGCGACCCTGTCGAGCAGCACGCAAATCAGCATGGCACCGGCAAACGCGGCACCCGGCAGCAGCCACACGCGCAGCTCGGGCGCCACGTGCAGGCTGGCCGCGAAAACGATGGTGGCCGCGCCCGCGCAGGCGGCGCCGCTGCTCACGCCCAGCAGCCCCGGGTCGGCCAGCGGATTGCGGAACAGCCCCTGCGTCAAGCCGCCGGCCAGCGCCAGCGCGGCACCGATCAGGGCGGCGAACAGGGCGCGCGGCAAACGGATATGCCACAGCACATACGCGCCGCCGGACAGCGCCTCGCCGGCCGCTTGAAATGGCGCCAGCCAGTCGGCCAGCGTCACGGGCACGGCGCCCGCCTGCACGGCGATGAGCAGACCGGCAAACAACGCCACAGCCAGCATGCTGCCAGCACCCCAGCGTGGCCAGGACAATGCCGGCGTCATCGCGCGCACGTTCATGCGGCCATGGCTTTGACAAATGCGGCGTCGAGTTCGGCCAGCGCCTGCGGCATGCGCGGGCCAAAGCCCAGCAGCAGCATGGCTTCCAGCGACACGATGCGGTGCTTGCGCCCGGCCGGCGTCTGCGCCAGGCCTGGCAGTTTCAAGATGCCGTCCACGCCGCCCGACGCTTTCAAGCCCTGGTCCGTGACGAGCACGATGTCGGGCCGCGCGGCGATCACGGCTTCCGGCGTCAGCGGTTTGTAGCCGGCGAATCCACCCTGGCCGCCCATCACGTTGACGGCGCCCGCATACGCGAGCATGGCGTCGGCGCCCGTCTCGCGCCCGCCCACCATCACCTGGTTCGGTGCATGCGCGAGGATGAACAGCACGCGCACGGCTGATTGTACCGGTGAGTGGCCGCGCTGGCGCACCTTGCCCAGGGCGCCGTCCCACTGCTGCTGCAAGGCTTGCGCCAGGCGCGCAGCGGGGTCGGCACGGCCCGTGATCTGCCCCACCTGTTTCACCCGTTCGAGCAAGCCTTCGAATTTGTTATTCGCGTTCAGCACCGCCACCGGCACGCCCGCGTCGCGCACCTGGCGCAGCACGGCTTGCGGCCCCGCTTCCTCGGTGGCGATCAGCTGCGTGGGCGCCAGCGACAGCACGCCCTCGGCCGACAAGGTGCGCGCATAACCGACCTGCGGCAGCTGTTGCGCCACAGCCGGATACAGCGACGTCGTATCGACGCCCACCAGTTCGCCCTGCGCCTCGAGCGCATAGACGATTTCCGTCAGGGCGCCGCCCACGCTGACGATGCGCCGCGCTTTCGCCACAGGCTTGGCCGCGTCGGACACCGCGGCCAGCACCTGCATCGGCGCGGCCAGGGCCAGCGCGCCCGCCCCCATCTTTTTCAGCGCGATGCGGCGCGCCACGCTGGCGGCGATCATGCGGCGCATAGTTCGCCCTCCTGCGCCACCCGGTCGACGATATGGCGCCATTCGCACAGCTCATGCACGCCCGGCTTGCGTTCGCCGAAGAACATGACGATGGTGTCGCCTTTGGCGTCGAACAGTTCCACCGACGTCACCAGGCCATCGACCGTGGGCTTTTTCACCACCCAGGCGCTGGCGATATGGTCTTCGCGCAAATGCAGGTTGAAGCGCGCATCGAGGACGTTGATCCAGGGCCCCATCACGGCGATCTTGTGCACGGGGCCCGAATGGATCTGGATCATGCCGGCATTGCCGACGAAAGCCATGATCGATACTTTTTCAAGCGCGGCGTCCTTGAGCAGGTCGAGCACGCAGGATTTGTCGAGCTGCTGCACGAAGCGCGGCTCGGCCAGACGCAAGCCCTGCAGGCGCGAGACCGAGTATTTTTTCAGCATGATGAAAAATTCATGCGTATCGCGCAAGTCGGCCCAGGCGGCGCGAAAGCCGGCCACGTCGATCTGCGCGTCGGGCAATTCGACCGGTGGCGGCGCCGGCGCCTTCACGGCAATGCCGGCCTCCTGGTGCGCGGCGGCGAAGTACGCCACCAGCGCGTCGTAGGCGGCAATATCGCTTTGCGGTTTCAGGAAAATCTTGTGCACGGCCTGGCCGGCCGCATCGAAAAACTGCAGGCTGCGCTGCACTTCCTTTTCGCCCATCTCGCGTACGGCAAAGCCGTGCGCCCACTGGCGGTAGAACACACGCAGGTCGATGTCGCCACCGAGCACCAGGCCCACGTGATTGTTGTGGCTGGCTTTTCGATAGACGCCCGTCTTTTCATGCACGCACGAAGCGTTGCGCGTCAGTGCCATGACTTCGCCCAGCGGTTCCAGCGCGGCGATGATGGCGGGCCAGTCGGCCCGCAGGCGCTCGGCGCCCAGCAAGGCGCCATTGGCCAGCGACAGGCCGGCATGCGCGGCGATCAGTTCGCCTTCGGAAATGCCCAGTTCCTCGGCGATGTCGCGGTGGCGGGCTTTTTTCTCGCGGCGCAGGCGGGTAAATTCGCTGGTGACCAGCTCGGTATTGCAAATAGGGGGCATGCTCGACACGGTGTCTCCTTTCAAGGCGAACACTGGCTGGCATGGGCTGGCTGGTGGTGGGGGAATCTTGAAGTCAATTATAAATGAGAATCATTCGCAATCAAGTGTTATTTATGTGAAGAAAATACGCGCAAAAAAAAGCGCCGCGACAGGAAACCCGTCGCGGCGCAAAGGAGACCGATCGATACAACCGATCAGTTCGGGAAAAAAGGTCAGGCGCTCGCTTGCACGGCCGGCATGGAGACCGGCTTGGCAGTGGGCCGCTGCGCCAGCAAGACCACGGCGGCCAGCACCATGGCGCCGCCCAGCAATTGCGTGCCGCTGACGGACTCCTTCAGCAAGGTCACGCCGAAGGCCATCGTGATCACGGGCTCGAACGTGGAAATGATGGATGCCTTGGCCGCGCCGATCTGCGCCACGCCGGCAAAGAAGGCGGCAATGGCGATGGCCGTGGAAAACAGGGCGATGGCGCTGACGGCCAGCCAGCCCGTCGCCGTGCCCGGCAAGGACACGCCCTGCCACAGGGCGATCGCGCTGTTCGACAGGCCGGCCGTGCCCAAAATCACGACGCAAGCGGCCAATGGGTGAATATTCTCGCGGCTTTTCGACAGGCTGTTGCCAAACAGGATGTACACGGCGTACACGCCGGCCGCCATCAATGCCAGGGCGATGCCGATGGGCTGGCCCTGCAGCTTGCCGCCCAGGGTGATGGCCATGCCGGCAATGGCCAGCGCCATCAGCACCAGCATGCGGCGGTCCAGCTTTTCCCAGCCCAGTGCCAGCGCCAGAATGGTGACCAGCACGGGATACACGTACAGCAACATGCCGCACAGGCCGCTGCTGGCATACATGAGGGCGTTGAAATAGCCTTGCGACTGGGCCGTGTACATCAGGCCCATCAGCATGTAGCCGGCCAGCAGGCGGCCACGCGGCAAGCGCCAGCCGCCGAGCCACACGAGCGGCAGCAACAGCATGGCGGCGATAACGAAACGCAAGGCCAGCATGGTCGACGGGTTGACCCCGGACGCATATGCCGCCTTGGCAAACACTGCGGAACTGCCGAAACCGGCGGCCGACAGCAACACCAGCGCAACAGCGCGGCGATCAGACATGACTAACCTCTTTGAGTACACCTGGGCAAACCTGCTGCGTATCGCGACGGTTTTCCCAGGCGTTGTAACGTTGTAAATATAAATGCCCAGCAAGGCCGGGAGATGATTCATGCGTGAATCCTATTGCGGGTCACTTCACGCAGTGACGGCATCATATTCGCTTGCGCAAAATGAAACAAACCAATATTCTTCACGGATAGGCCAAATATTACTGAGGCTCAATTCTCTTAAGAGTGCCATGTCACGTCCCTTGCCCCCACTTGCCGCCCTGCACGCCTTCGAAGCGGCCGCCCGCCATGAAGGCTTCCAGCGCGCGGGCGAAGAATTGCACGTGTCGGCCGGCGCCATCGGCCACCACGTGAAACAGCTGGAAGCGTGGCTGGGCATCGTGCTGTTCCAGCGCCTGCCGCGCGGCGTAGTGCTCACCAGCGCCGGGCAGCGCTATGCAGCCTCGCTGGGACCGATCCTCAACCAGCTGGCCGACGTGTCCGAGCAGGCGCGGCGCCAGGGCGATGACAAGGTGGTGACGGTGACGGCCACCAGCTCGCTCGTCTCGCGCTGGCTGATGCCGCGCCTGGGCCGGCTGCGCGACCGCTATCCGCAGATCGAACTGCGCGTGCTGGCCTCGATGCACCCGGTCGACCTGGCGCGCGATGGCGTGGACGTGGCCATCCGCCTGGGACCGGGCCGCTATCCGGGCCTGAAAGTTGATTTATTGATGGAAGAATGGTTTTCCGCCGTCTGCAGCCCCGGTTTCCGCGCCAACGCGGCCAGCCTGCGCCAGCCCGCCGACCTGCTGCGCTACCCGCTGCTGCACGACGAGCCGGAAGTGCACTTGCCCGGCGAAATCGACTGGACGCGCTGGCTGCACAGCTGCGGCGTGCATTACAGCGGCAATAGCGGCAACAGCGGCGCGCGCTTTTCGCACACCTATCTGTGCCTGGATGCGGCCGCCAGCGGCCAGGGCGTGGCCATTGCCGCCAGTCCCCTGATCGGCGACGATTTACGGTCGGGCCGCCTCGTGCGCGTATTCGAACACGCCGTGCGCGGCCCCCACTGCTATTATCTGCTGCGCTCGCCCCAGGCGGAAACGCGGCCCCTCGTGCATGCATTCTGCGAATGGCTGATCGCCGAGGCGCGCGCCGACCAGGAAACCGTCTGGCCCACAGTGGAGACAGCATGACGAGCAGGGAACTGGCGCGCAGCGCCGCATATATTGTCCAGCATGAGTACGAACAGGCAAGCGTGATCGCGGCCGATGGCAGGCAAGCCAGCCTGGGCGCGTTCTATGGCGACCCGGCCGCAGCCTTGATCGATGGCCATGAGCAATGGTGCGCCGTGGCGGGCGAGGGATTGGTTATTTGCCGGCTGGAACAGGGGTTCGGCCAGTGCGTGGAATACTACCGCCAGCCAGGCGCGGTGCGCTGGATCACGGACTTGCGGCAAACGGGACCGTTTGCACTGGAATGGCAGGGTGAGGATGGCGCTTGGTCCACCCTCGATTTCGAGCCGGTGGATGCGTCGGCTTACGCGCCAGGGCGCTAAGCCGACCTACGCCGACCAACGCCGACCTACGCCAGCGGCGGTGGATGGCCCGTAACCCGACAACACCACCAAACCAGCCGGAGCAACAGATCAGAGCACGTAGGTCGGCTTAGCGCGCAGCGCGTAAGCCGACAACATCATTACAACTTGATGAAGTGCTCGCGGTAGTATTTGAGTTCTTCAATCGACTCGAGGATATCGGCCAGCGCCGTATGCTTCTGGTGCTTCTTGAAACCGGTGGCGATTTCAGGCTTCCAGCGCTTGCACAACTCTTTTAGTGTCGATACATCAACATTGCGATAGTGGAAGAACGCTTCCAGCTTCGGCATGCCGCGCACCATGAAGCGGCGGTCCTGGCCGATGGTGTTGCCGCACATGGGCGACTTGCCTGCCGGTACGTATTTCTTCAGGAACGCGATCAGCTCCGCTTCCGCCTGGGCTTCCGTCACGGTCGACGCTTTCACCTTGTCGATCAAGCCCGAGCGGCCATGCGTGCCCTTGTTCCAGGCATCCATCTTGTTCAGGGTTTCATCGGATTGATGAATCACGAACACGGGGCCTTCGGCCAGCAGGTTCAAATGCATGTCCGTGACCACCACCGCCACTTCGATGATGCGGTCGGTATCGGGCTCCAGGCCCGTCATTTCCATGTCGACCCAGACCAGGTTCATCTCGTTTGGACGTGCCGGCACGGTGGGTGCGGGGGTGGATGCAGTTAAGTCGGTCGCTTGTGACATAATTCTCTCTTGGCCTAATCAAACTAAATAATCAGCCATTTTCTCACAGGCACAGAATGTATTCACTCGCGTTTTCGATTTTGTTTGTATCCTTCCTCGTTTTGACCCTGGCCGTGCGCTTCTGGCTCGCTTCGCGGCAGATTCGCCACGTGCTGGCCCACCGCGCCGCGGTGCCGCCCGAATTCGCGGAAAAAATCCCGCTGGCCGCGCACCAGAAGGCGGCCGACTACACGGTGGCGAAGACCAAGTTCGGCCTGCTGACCCTGCTGGTCAACTACGCCGTGCTGATCGGTTTTACCTTGCTGGGCGGCCTGCAATGGCTGGCGCTGCACCTGAATGAATGGATGGGGCCGGGCTCGCCCATGCTGTACCAGATCGGCCTGATCGCCGCCTTTGCGGCCATTTCCGGCCTGATCGACCTGCCCTTCGATTACTACCGCCAGTTCGTGCTGGAGCAGCGCTTCGGCTTCAACACCATGGCGCGCAAGCTGTTCTTCACGGACATGCTCAAGGGCGTGGGCCTGGGCGCGGCCATCGGCCTGCCGCTGATCTGGGTCGTGCTGACCTTGATGGCCAAGTCGGGCGACCTGTGGTGGCTGTACGCATGGTTCGTCTGGAGCGGCTTCCAGCTGCTGATGATGGTGCTGTTCCCGACCGTCATCGCTCCCCTGTTCAACAAATTCACGCCGCTGGCCGACGAAGCGCTGAAAAGCCGCATCGAAGGCTTGATGCAGCGCGTCGGTTTCGCCTCGAAAGGCCTGTTCGTCATGGATGGCTCGAAGCGCAGCGCCCACGGCAATGCGTATTTCTCGGGCTTTGGCGCCAACAAGCGCATCGTCTTCTTCGACACCCTGCTGTCGCGCCTGGCGCCGCAGGAAATCGAAGCCGTGCTGGCGCATGAACTGGGCCACTTCAAGCTCAAGCACATCGTCAAGCGCATCGCCATGATGTTCGTCATTTCGCTGGGTTTCCTCGCGCTGCTGGGCTTCCTGAAGACGCAGCCATGGTTTTACGCGGGCCTCGGTGTTGATCCTGTCGCCCTGGCGCTGACGGGCCAGCCGACGGACGCGCTGGCCCTGCTGCTGTTCATGCTGGCCTTGCCCGTCTTCACTTTCCTGCTGGGACCGTTGACGTCACTCAGCTCGCGCAAGCACGAATTCGAAGCGGACGCCTTTGCCGCCACGCACACGCAGGCGGACGACCTCGTCTCGGCCCTCGTCAAAATGTATGAAGACAATGCGTCGACCTTGACGCCCGACCCGCTGCACTCGGCCTTTTACGATAGCCACCCGCCGGCCAGCGTGCGCATCCGCCACCTGAAAGGGGCTACGACATGACTACGCCATCGACTTCGCAAGACCTGGCCCAACTGAGTTGCTCGCCGCGCCAGCAGGCGCTGGGCGACACGGACATCGCCACCCTGCATGCCCTGCTGCCCCAGTGGACGGTGCAAAATGGCAAACTGTGCCGCGACTTCGGCTTCAAGAATTACTACCAGACCCTGGCGTTCGTGAACGCCCTGGCCTATATGACCCATACGCAAGACCACCATCCGGAGCTCATCATTACTTACAAAACCTGCGCCGTGCGCTACGACACGCACTCGGTCAACCAGGGCGCCGGCGGCCTGTCCGAAAACGACTTCATCTGCGCCGCCAAGGCAGACCTCATCTACCAGAGCAGCCAGGTGTCCGCATGAGCGAAGGCAAGTTGACGGGCGTCATCATCGCCGCCCACGGCCGCCACTACCTGGCCGACGTGGACGGCGCCAAGCTGCAATGCGTGACGCGTGGCAAGAAAACCAATGTGGCCGTGGGCGACATCGTGCACCTGACGCGCACCTCGAACGACCAGGCCGTCATCGACCGCATCGAGGAACGCAAGACCCTGCTGTACCGCTCGGACCAGTACAAATCGAAATTGCTGGCCGCCAATTTGACGCAGCTGTTCATCGTCGTGGCGACGGAGCCGGGCTTTGCCGACGACCTGATCTCGCGCTCGCTGGTGGCGGCCGACGCGGCCGGCATCGAAGCGCGCATCATCCTCAACAAAACGGACGTGACCGCTTCGCTGGAACGCGCCCGCGAACGCCTGCTGCCGTATTCATCGATGGGCTATCCCGTCGATGAAGTGTCGGCGCGCGCCGAACCCGAGCACGCCGTGGCCACCCTGGCGCCCCTGCTGGCGGGCCAGTCGTCGATCCTGATCGGCCAGTCGGGCATGGGCAAGTCGTCGCTGATCAACCTGCTGGTACCGGATGCCGACATCGCCGTGCGCGAAATCTCGGCCGCGCTCGACACGGGCAAGCACACGACGACCTTTACGCGCCTGTACAAGCTCGACGAACTGGGCGCGAACAGTTCCATCATCGATTCGCCCGGCTTCCAGGAATTCGGCCTGTACCACCTGTCCGAAGGCATGCTGGAGCGGGCCTTCCGCGAATTCCAGCCGTATCTTGGCGGCTGCAAGTTCTATAACTGCCGCCACCTGATCGAACCGCAATGCGCCATCCTGCAAGCCTTGTCTGAAGGCAAGATCGCCAAGATGCGCCATACCCTGTACGGCCAGCTGCTGCACGAATCGGCGCAGACCTTGTATTGAACACGCATGGCGCCCGCCGCCGGGGTGGGCGCCAAGCCGATAAAAACATTACCACCGCGAATTAAACAGAATTAAATTCCGCTGCACAGCCCGCTTTCCGCCATTCATTCCAAAACCGTCCGTCGTCCGATTTCGCGTTTCATCGCCGGATTCCTGCGTTTCATCGCTTTGCGCTGGCATCGCACCGGTCCACTTGCTACCTTGGCATTGTCCCCGCCAGCGAACCTGCTGGAGACAACATCAGTCTAACTCCAACCAGCATTTTTGATCACAAGGTGAAATCATGAAAGCATCGTTCTCGCGTACCCTCGCCCTCGGTAGCGCCGCCCTCGTCCTCGGCCTGTCTTGCCTCAGCGCCAGCGCACTGGAAATCGGCGAACAGGACAAGGTCCAGATCTCCGGCAAGGTCTATAAACTGGCTCCGCAGGAATTCAGCCAGTACGGCAATAGCTACCAGCTCGACACGGGCGATACCTTGCTGCTGCGCCAGCAAGTGAACCGCTATTTCACGCAAATCAAGGGCCAGCCCGAAGTAGAACTGTTCGGCCGCGCGCCGGGCGTCTTTGAAACGGCCAGCGGCACCCGCATGGAATTTCGCAACGATGGCGACGTCATCGCCATTAGCGGACTGAACAATATTCCGGGCGCCGTGGCCAAGGCTGGCGAAACGGCCAGCACCGTGCACTTCGCTGGCCGCTAAAGCAAGCGGCACAGCAAACGACCGCAGTCGCCACGCTGTCCATGGGGCGTGCATCCGCCGGCAGGGGCTGGTGTACGCCCCGCCTGCTTTGCGCAGCCCGAAATGATGCGCGCAAAAAATACTGTCGAGCCTGCCAAACAACTGCATCCGAATGCAGCTTACAATGCGATCCAATAAGGTGTCACTGGCCGCTGGCCAACACCATCGCCTTGCAGGAGATTTCGGATGGAAATGTTCGCGCTCGAACATGACATTGCACAGTGGGAAGACACACTGCGGCCATTGCGCGCCTTGGAGCGCCTGCCCTTGCTGATGCTGCTGGCATGGCATTTACGCCAGCGCAACTGCGCACAAGCGCTGCACCATGCGGCCGAAGCGGCGGCCTTGCTGCCCCAGGCCCAACTGCCGGCCCATGCCCTGGCGATCGCGCAAGCGCGCCTGCAACTGGTCGAGGCAGAAGTGGCCTGGCTGCAAGGCGCGCTCGATACGGCCGAAAGCCTGGCCATGGCGGCGCACGCCACCCTGTGCGCACACGGCGACGGCGCCGGCTGCGCCGATGCCCACTGGCTGCTGTCCTCGATCGCCGTCGACCGCGGCGACCATGCCCGCTGCGATGCCGAACTGCTGGCCGCGGCGGAGCAAGCGCGCAGCGCCGGCGATGCGATGCGCGCCAGCCTGGCCGACGCGGCCACGGCACGCTGGGCCGTCTTGCGCGACGCCCCAGCCGCCCAGGCCCGCTGGGGCGCCGACTTCCAGGCCGACGGCACCAGCGGCAAGCTGCCCGCGCCACTGGCCGCCTGGGTGCACGATTTCCGCGGCTTGCTGGCGCACACCTCGCGCGACCTGGGCGCGGCCGCCGGCCACTACATGCAAAGCTATGAGGCGGCCCTGGAAAGCGGCCAGCTGCGCGGCGCGATCACGGCCGCCATCAATATCGGCGACTGTTTCTCCAGCCTCAACGACAACGAATCGGCCCTCGAATGGATGCAGTGCGCACTGGACCTGGCGCGCCCCACCGGCTGGCCGCGCAGCATCGGCGCCTGCCAGACGCATACGGCCGAAACCATGCGCAAGCTGGGGCGCCTGGCCACGGCCGAAGACTTGCTGCGCGAAGCGCTGCTGATCCTGGCCCCCGTGGCGGGCGCGCGCACCTATGCCAACGCCCTGTTCCACCTGGGCGAACTGAGCCTGGACAAGGGCGACTACGACACGGCGCTCGACGCCTTCAGCCGTCTGGCGCAGCGCGCCGAAGCGCTGGGCCAGGCCGACTTCCGCAGCATGGCGCAGCGCGGCAGCGCCCACGCGCTGTCTTACCTGGACCGCCCGGACGAAGCGCTGCAGGCGGCAGAGCGGGCTTGCCAGCTGGCTACCGCGCAGGGCGACGCCATGCACCAGGTGGCGGCGCTGCGCGTGCTGTCCATGCTGCATGCGCGCCACGACCTGCCGCCGCCCGCAGACATGCAGGAACGCAATCCCGCCCTGCATTTCCTGCACCAGGCGCTGCAGGTGGCCGACTCCATCGACGGCTATGTGCCGCCCGGCGAACTGCTCGATGCGCTGGCGCGCGAGTACGCGCATGCGGGCGACTATGCGCGCGCCTACGATATCGCCCTGGCGGCAGGCGTGGCGCGCGAAAAAAGCCACACCCAGCAGGCGAGCAACCGCGCCACCGCCATGCAGGTCTACCACCAGACGGAACATGCGCGCTCGGAAGGCTATCACCACCGCGAACTGGCCGCCTCCGAAGCACGGCGTGCCGAAGTGCTGCAGCAAACCAGCGACACCCTGGAACGGCTGTCGGCCATCGGCCAGGAAATCACCACCCACCTCGACGCCAGCGCCGTGTTCCAGGTGCTGGACCGCCACGTGCATGCCTTGCTGCCGGTCAACACCTTCGCCGTCTACATGCTTGATGCGGCGGGCACGGCGCTGCACCGCGCGCACGGCATGGAAGCGGGCCGGCCCCTGTCCGACAACGCCATTCCACTGAGCAACCCACGCGCCTATTCCGTGCGCTGCCTGCTGGGCCGGCGCGAAGTGTATATCGACCAGGTACCGCCGAAGCGCCACGCCTACACGGTGCCAGGCACCCTGCATAACCAGAGCGTGCTGTACGTGCCCTTGACGGTGGGCGAGCGCGTGCTGGGGGTGATGACGGTGCAGGCTTGCCATGCCCATGCCTATGGCGAACGCGAACGCCTGATCTTCCGCACCCTGTGCGCATACGGCGCCATCGCGCTCGACAATGCCAGCGCCTACCGGCAACTGCAGGACGCCCAGGCGCAATTGGCATCGCAGGAAAAGCTGGCTGCCCTCGGCTCGCTGATGGCCGGCGTGGCGCATGAACTCAATACCCCGATCGGCAACAGCCTGTTGATCGCCAGCACCATGCTGCAAAAGACGGAAGACGTGGAACGCCTGATGAACGGCCCCGGCCTGCGCCGCTCGGACCTGGCCGCCTACATCGACGATGCAAGCAAGGCGTCGGCGCTGGTGATGCGCGGCCTGCACAGCGCGGCCGACCTGGTCAACAGCTTCAAGCAGGTGGCCGTCGACCGCACCACCGAACAGCGGCGCCAGTTCGACCTGCAACAGGTGAGCAATGAAATCATCGCCACCGTCATGAACCGCATCCGCAGCTCGGGCCACCGCATCGAGACGGACATCGCGTTCGGCATCGCCATGGACAGCTATCCGGGTCCGTTCGGCCAGGTGATCACCAATCTGATCAATAACGCCCTGCTGCACGCCTTCGCTCCCGCGCCCAACGATGGCGCCGCCGGCAAGGGCTGCATGCGCCTGTCCGCCACGCTGGACGGCGCGCGCGTGCGGATCGTCTTCGCCGACAATGGCGGCGGCATCGCCGAACAGCATTTGTCGCGCATCTTCGACCCCTTCTTTACCACCAAGCTGGGTCAGGGCGGCAGCGGCCTCGGTTTGTCGATCAGCTACAACATCGTCACGGCCCTGCTGGGCGGCACCATCCAAGTGGCCAGCAGCCCCGCCGGCACCCGCTTCACGCTGGACTTGCCGCTGGTGGCGCCGCAGCTGGACGGGGCCGCGCCCGCCAGCATCTATTAATCCACCGCCCTTTGCCCGGGTGCAGGCTTGCCTATACAAGTACGCGCCCGGACGGTCTTTCCAATCTAAAAGCAAAACCCTTATAATTGAACGGCTGAAGTACTTGCCATTGCATTATTTTCAACTTGGCAAACCGCATCGTGCCGCGCGACAAACAAGCGCGGACACCGATCAACACAGCAGCGCGCCGGGCGAGGCAGTCATCAGACGAGATGTTGTACGCTGATGCAACCCGGCGGGAAAGGCACGCCGCCGGCGGCCTGCGCATCTTCAAGTGGTCATTATGTCGACAAAAAAACCGATCAAGCACTACCTCCAGTTCTCCGATTTCACGTTGGAAGAGTATGAATATGTGATCGAACGCGCCCATCTGATCAAGCGCAAGTTCAAGAATTACGAAATCTACCATCCACTGATCGACCGCACCCTGGTGATGGTCTTTGAAAAGAACTCCACCCGCACGCGATTGTCGTTCGAAGCCGGCATGCACCAGCTGGGCGGCGCCGCCATCTACCTGAACACGCGCGATTCCCAATTGGGCCGCGGCGAGCCGGTGGAAGACGCGGGCCAGGTCATGTCGCGCATGTGCGACATCATCATGGTGCGTACCTTCGGCCAGGAGATCATCGAGCGTTTCGCCGCCAATTCGCGCGTGCCGGTGATCAATGGCCTGACCAATGAACACCACCCGTGCCAGGTCTTTGCCGACATCTTCACCTACATCGAACACCGCGGCTCGATCGCCGGCAAGGTCGTCGCCTGGATCGGCGACGCCAACAACATGCTGTACTCGTGGCTGCAGGCGGCGGAAGTATTCGGCTTCCACGTCAACGTGTCGACGCCGAAGGGCTACGACATCGACCTGGCGCAAGTCAAGACCGAGCGCTACACCTTCTTCGCCAACCCGTCGGACGCGTGCGAAGGCGCGCACCTGGTCAACACGGACGTGTGGACCAGCATGGGCTACGAAGCGGAAAATGCGGCCCGTATCGCCGCCTTCGACGGCTGGATCGTCGATGGCGCGAAGATGTCCCGCGCCGCGCCCGACGCCCTGTTCATGCACTGCCTGCCCGCCCACCGCGGCGAGGAAGTGGCGGCCGAAGTGATCGACGGCCCGCAATCGGTCGTGTGGGACGAGGCGGAAAACCGCTTGCACGTGCAAAAAGCGCTGATCGAATACCTGTTACTCGGTAAAATCCAATAATTCGCCCGGCACTGCATAAAAACCTGGCAGCATCGCAATACATACATCGACAACGACAACTGGAAGCAATATGAGCGACATTAAAAAAGTAGTCCTGGCCTATTCCGGCGGACTCGACACCTCCGTCATCCTGAAATGGCTGCAAGATAACTACCAGTGCGAAATCGTCACCTTCACGGCCGACCTGGGCCAGGGCGAAGAACTGGAACCGGCACGCGCCAAGGCCATCAAGTTCGGCATCAAGCCGGAAAACATCCATATCGAAGACGTGCGCGAAGAATTCGTGCGCGATTTCGTCTTCCCGATGTTCCGCGCCAACACCGTGTATGAAGGCGAATACCTGCTGGGCACCTCGATCGCCCGTCCGCTGATCGCCAAGCGCCTGATCGAAATCGCCAACGCCACGGGCGCCGACGCCATCTCGCACGGCGCGACCGGCAAGGGCAACGACCAGGTGCGTTTCGAACTGGGCGCCTACGCGCTCAAACCTGGCGTGAAGATCATCGCCCCATGGCGCGAGTGGGATCTGCTGTCGCGCGAAAAACTGCTGAAGTACGCGGAAGACGCCGGCATCGAAATCGACATGAAGCACAAGAACGGCGGCGCGCCGTACTCGATGGATGCCAACTTGCTGCACATCAGCTTTGAAGGCCGCCACCTGGAAAACCCGAGCGCCGAAGCGGAAGAGACCATGTGGCGCTGGACCGTCAGCCCGGAAAACGCCCCGGACGAAGCGGAATACCTGGACATCGAATACGAAAAAGGCGATATCGTCGCCATCAACGGCGTGCGCATGTCGCCCGCCACCGTGCTGGCCGAACTGAACAAGGTTGGCGGCAAGCATGGCGTGGGACGCCTGGACCTGGTGGAAAACCGCTACGTCGGCATGAAATCGCGCGGCTGCTATGAAACCCCGGGCGGCACCATCATGCTGAAAGCCCACCGCGCCATCGAATCGATCACCCTGGACCGCGAAGTGGCCCACCTGAAAGATGACCTGATGCCGCGCTACGCGTCGATGATCTACAACGGCTACTGGTGGGCGCCCGAGCGCGTCGCCCTGCAAACCCTGATCGACCACACGCAGGAAACCGTGAACGGCTGGGTACGCATCAAGCTGTACAAAGGCAATGTCATCGTCGTGTCGCGCGATTCGAAGACGGATTCGCTGTTCGACATGAACATCGCCACCTTCGACGAAGACGGCGGCGCCTACAACCAGGCCGACGCCGGCGGCTTCATCAAGCTGAACGCCTTGCGCATGCGCATCGCCGCCATCGCCCGCGAAAAGCGTGGCCAGAAGTAATTAGTTGCCGGGAGGCACTGCCTCCCGCGCCAAGCAAAGCCGCCCACGGGCGGCTTTTTTACATTTGAAACGCACTCGACCACGATTTACGGCCCGGCGCGCGCCCGGATCACCCCCATTTTGCTGTGCGCGTGGCAAAATGCTACAGTGCAATTTAGAACACCTAACATAACCTACTGCGCGTCGCGATTTGCGGCCTCCGATGCTCACTGTGCATGCGCACAGTTCCGCGTCTCAGCCGCAACTGACTGCCGCTCGCTACGGTTCTGTAGGCGCTCTTTCGAAAAAATCCCGCTTCCGGAGCCCTCCCATGTTCAAAGACCTGAGTATCAAGAATAAACTGTACCTGGGCTTCGGCTCCATCGTGGCCATCATCCTGATCCTGCTGGGCGTGTCCTACAACAGCTTTTCGCGCCTGTCGGAAGCCAATGCGTGGGACCGCCACACGATGGAGGTGCTGGGCGAGATCGACAGGATTCACAATTCCATCCTGCAAATCCAGGTGGAAGCACGCGGTTTCGTTCTGACCGGCAGTGAAACGTCGCTGTCGCCGGAATCGAATGAAATGGACGTGCTGAGCCAGCACACGCAAAAAGCCATCGCCATGACGGCCGACAACAAGGTGCAGTCGGAACGCTTCCGCAAGATCGACGCGCTGACCACCACCTGGGTCAAGGAGTGGATCACCCCGCTGATCGAAAAACGCCGCGCGCTGGGCAATGCGCCCGGTGCCACCGAAACGGTGGCGCGCACCATGCCGGCCGGCGGCTACCCTGCCGTCAGGCAGGCAAACAAGCTGCTCGACGAAGTCGCCGCCGAAGAATCGCGCTTGCTGGCCGAACGCACGGCCACCACGACAAAATTGCAGGAAACCATGATGCTGACCCTGGCGCTGGGCGGCCTGCTGTGCGTGGCGCTGGCGCTGGGCATTTCCTACCTGCTGGGCCGCGCCATCCTCGGCCCGCTGAACAGCCTGACGGACGCCGTCGGGCGCATCGCCAGCGGCGACCAGCGCGCGCGCGCCACCATCCTCTCGCGCGACGAGCTGGGCAAGGTATCGGAAGAATTCAACCGCATGGCGCAAACGATTCAGGACAACCAGGCCAATGAACAGGCCGCCACCAACACCTTGCGCGCCAAGGTCGATTCGCTGCTGGAAGTGGTCTCGAAAGCCGCCTCGGGCGACCTGACGGGCAAGGTCGGCATCACGGGCAGCGACGCCATCGGCCAGCTGGGCAATGGCCTGGCGAAGATGTTTGAAAACCTGCGCAGCCTGCTCAACAATGTGCAAAAGGCCGGCATCCAGGTGACGACGTCTGCGACGGAAATCGCCGCCTCGGCGCGCCAGCAGGAAGCCACGGGCATCGAGCAGGCGCAAACGAGCGTGGAAATTCTCAGCACCACCAAGGAAATCTCGGCCAACACGAGCCAGTTACTCAAAACCATGGAAGACGCCACCGCCGTGGCCGACTACACGACGAATGCGACGGCCGAGGCGCAGAACAACCTCAAGCGCATGGATTCGACCATGCAGCACATGGTCTCGGCCACCGATTCCATCAACGCCAAGCTGGCTGCCCTGTCGGAAAAAGCCAGCAATATCAATAGCGTGCTGATCACCATCACCAAGGTGGCCGACCAGACCAACATTCTGTCGCTGAACGCCGCCATCGAGGCGGAAAAAGCGGGCGAAGCGGGTCGCGGCTTCTCCGTGGTGGCGACGGAAATTCGCCGCCTGGCCGACCAGACGTCCGTGTCTACCTGGGATATCGAGCAAATGCTCAAGGAAATGCAATCGGCCGTCTCGGCCAGCGTGATGGGCATGGACAAATTCTCGGAAGAAATTCGCCGCAGCGTGGGCGAGGTTCGGCAAGTGGCCGAGCAGCTGTCGTCCGTGATGGACCAGGTGCAGAAACTCACGCCGCAATTCGACGCCGTGCTGCAAGGTATGCAGTCGCAGGCCATCGGCGCCTCGCAGATTTCCGACACCATGATGCAGCTCAACGACGCCACGCAGCAGACGGTGGAGTCCTTGAAGGCCACCAGCGAAGCCGTGCACCAGCTGCAATATGCGGCGGGCGACCTGCAGTCGAGCGTGTCGACTTTCGCCGTCACCATCTGATCCCATGAAAGTGCTGCTCTTTCACATCGGACGCGACCGCTACGGCCTGCCCCTGGCCCGCATCGTGCGCGTCCTGCCGCTGCTGGAGCTGAAACAGTTGCCACTCACGCCAGACTACGTGGCCGGCCTGATGGACTTGCATGGCACGCCCGTGCCCGTGATCGACCTGTCGCGCCTGGCCGGGCTGCCGGCCGCCGCCGCGCAGTTCGACACGCGCATCGTCGTCGTCGACTACCGTGCGCCTGGCGGCGAAACCATGCACGCGCTGGGCTTGCTGGCCTCGCAGGTGCGCGGCATCGCCGACATCGACACGCTCCAGCTTGAAGACAGCGGCGTGGCGACAGTGCCCTTCCTGGGCCAGGTGGCCAGCGACGCCGACGGCATCGTGCAGCTGGTGGAACTGGAACACCTGCTGCCGCCGGACGTGCGCGCGCTGCTGTTCCAAGATGCGGGCGCGGCATGACGGCGCAAACCCTGCTGCGCCGCGCGACCGGCCTGTCCGTCTCCAAATCCGTGGCCGAGCGGGCCGTCGGCCAGCGCATGGAGCAAACGGGCTATGCCGATAGCGAAGCCTACCTGCAGGCGCTCACACCGGCCGAAATGACGCAATTGATCGAACTGGTGGTGGTGCCCGAATCGTGGCTGTTCCGCGACCCGCAGGCGTTTTACGCCACCGTCGAACTGGTACAGGAACGCTGGGCGCGCGGACGCGCCACGCGCATCCTGTCGATCCCGTGCGCGGGCGGCGAGGAACCGTATTCGATGGCCATGGCGCTGCGCGACGGCGGCGTGCCGAAACAGGCGTTCAGCATCGACGCCTACGACCTGAGCCCCGGCTGCATCGAGCGGGCGCAGGCGGGAATCTACGGCCGCAATGCCTTCCGCGCGCAGGACGTGGCCTTCCGCGAGCGCTATTTCACGCACGTGGCCGACGACGCCTACCGCATCATCGACTCCTTGCGCGAACAGGTGACCTTCAGACAGGGCAACCTGCTGCAGTTCGATACGGCCACCTACAGCCGCCACTACGACGTCATTTTTTGCCGCAACCTGCTGATCTACTTTGACAAGCCGACCACGCGCGCGGCCATCCAGAATCTGTCGGCCCTGCTGGCCGACGACGGCATGCTGCTGGCCGGCTATGCGGAAGTGCCGTCGTTCTGCCAGAATGGTTTTACGACGCTGCAGTTCCGCCAGGCTTTCGCCCTGAAGAAGGAAACGGCGGCGCCGGCCAGTCCCGTGCAGGTGGCGCCGCTGCCGGCCTTGCGCACCTTGCGCAGCGTGCCGCCCGCGCCAAGGCGCGCTGCAGTGGCAGCCACGCCCATCGCATCGGCGGCGCCGCGCACGCGCCCCGTGTCCGTGCCGCCGTCGCCGGCTGCGCAGGCCGCGCAAGCCGATTTGCTGGCCGAGGCGCGCCTGCTGGCCGACCGCGGCCAGTTGCGCGAGGCCGGCGAAAAATGCCACGCCCACCTGGCGAAAGTGCCCGAGGCGGCGGAAGCGTATTTCATGCTGGGCATCATCAATGAACTGGCCGGCAAGATGGACCTGGCCGACGACTACTGGCGCCGCTGCATCTACCTGCAACCCGACCATTACGAAGCGCTGTGCCACCTGTCCCTGCTGGCCGAACGCAATGGCAACCACACGGCCGCCGCCACCCTGAAGGCGCGCGCGGCACGCATCTACGAGCGCCGCCAGGCGTCCAACTAAGGGGCAAGCATGACAAATCTCATCGCCACCGAGTCCCCCGCCACCATCGACGACTGCTGGAACCATATCGGCGTGGTCGGCGACCAGAGCTGCCCCAAGCTGCCGGCCAACGTGCATTGCCGCAACTGCGACGTATATGCGGGCGCCGCCCAGCGCAACCTGCAGCGGCCCGTGGACGAACACTACCGGCGCGACTGGGCCAGCCACTTCCGCCAGATCGATGCGGGCGGCGAAGTACGCGACAGTTCGGCGCTGGTGTTTCGCATCGGCCGCGAATGGCTGGCGCTGCCCACGCGCGTATTCGACTCCGTGGCGCCGCAGGCCAGGCCGCACGCGCTGCCGCATCGCGGCGGGGGCGGCCTGGCGGGCATCGTCAATATCGGCGGCAAGCTGTATCCATGCATGTCGCTGGCCAGTTTGCTGGGCATCGACGAACAGGGCGCGCCGCCAGCCAAGGGCCGCCACACGTTTGCGCGCCTGCTGCTGATGCGCTGGGAAGAGCAGGCCTACGCGCTGCCCGTGGCCGACCTGCACGGCATCGTGCGCTACGCGTCGGGCGCCGTGCAGGCGCCGGCGGCCACCATCAACAAGGGGCTGTCGCGCTTCCTGTCGGGCGTGATCACCGAAGGCGACATGCGCATCGGCTGCCTCGACACGGCGCTGATCGGCTTTCAACTTGCGAGACTATTACGATGAGCCAGGACCAGCACGGCGACCTCAGTGCCTTTTCCATGCTGGACCTGTTCCGCATGGAAGCGGACAGCCAGACCCAGATTCTCACCGACGGCTTGCTGGCCATGGAACGCCATGCGGGCGACGCGGCCGCCGTCGAAGCGATGATGCGCGCGGCCCACTCGATCAAGGGCGCGGCCGCCATCGTCGGCCTGCAAGTGGTGGTGCAGCTGGCGCACGGCATGGAAGACAGCTTTGTCGCCGCCCAGCATGGGCGCTTGAAACTCACGCCCGAGCGGGTCGACGTGCTGCTGTCGGGCGTCGACCTGATCGTGCAGCTGTCGCGCCTGGACGACGCCGGCGCTGAAGCATGGCTGGCCGCGAATGCGGCGCAGATCGACCAGACCCTGAACGCCATCGCCGGCATCGCCGACCTGCCCGAATTGCCGGCCCTGCCCCCGGCGCCTGCGCCCATGCCTGCACCAGCGCCCTGGCCGCCGGAAGCGGCAGAACCGCAAGCGCCCGTGGCCAGCGGCCTGGCGGGGGATGAGCCGGAAACGGCTGCCCCGGCGCCGCGTACGGCGACCGGTGCAGGCGCACCTGCCAAGGCGCCGGCGCAAAACTTCGACAAACTGCTGTCGCTGGCCAGCGAATCGCGCATCAATGCGCACCAGATGCACCCGTTCGTCGGCGCCCTGCAGCGCTTCAAGCGCAACCAGAGCAGCCTGTTTTCCGCCATCGAGCACCTGCATGAAGCCATTGCCCGTTCGGCCGACCCGGGTCTGATGGAAAAGTCCTTGCTGGCGCTGCAAAAGACGCAGCCCCTGAAGCAATTCATGCTCGAGCACATCGCCGACATCGAGACCTATGAACGGCGCCTGCTGGCCGTCTCGCAAGGCATGGTCGACGAAGTGCTGGCCCTGCGCATGCGCCCTTTCCGCGACGGCATCCACGCGTTCCCGCGCATGGTGCGCGACCTGGCGCGCAGCCTGGGCAAGGAAGTGCAGCTGGAGATCGAAGGCGAAGACACCTTGGTCGACCGCGACATCCTGGCGAAGATCGAAAGCCCGCTGAACCACATGCTGAGAAATGCCATCGACCATGGCATGGAAGGCCCGTACGAGCGCATCGACGCGGGCAAGGAAGCGCTGGGCACGATACGCATGGAAGCGCGCCACCGCGCCGGCATGCTGAGCATCGAGATCAGCGACGACGGACGCGGCGTCGACCTGGAAAAAATCCGCCAGTCCGTCATCGAGCGCAAGATGGCCAGCCCCGCCATGGCCGCCGCGCTGTCGCCGGGCGAGCTGCTGGAGTTTTTGTTCCTGCCCGCCTTCAGCCTGAAGGAAAAGGCGAATCAATTGTCCGGACGCGGCGTGGGCCTCGACATCGTGCACGAGACGATACGCCAGCAAAACGGCACCGTGCGCCTGGAATCGGAACCGGGCCGCGGTTTCCGCGCCCTGATCACATTGCCGCTGACGCAATCGATCGTGCGCGCGCTGGTGGTCGACGTGCACGGCGAAGCGTACGCCATCCCCATCGTCAAGGTGGAAAGCGTGGTGCGCGTGCCGCAAGCGGCCATCCATACGCTGGAAAACAAGCAGTTCTTTGAACTCAAGGGCGAGCATCTGGGTCTGGTGTCGGCGGCGCAGGTGCTCGAACTGGGCGAAGCGGCCAACCAGGCCGAGGATTTGCCCGTGGTGGTAATCGGGCGCGGCAAGCAAAGCTATGCGCTGGTGGTCGACGCCATCCGCGGCGAGCAAAGCCTGGCCGTGCAAGCCATCGACCCGATCTTCGGCAAGATGCGCGACATTTCCGCCGCCGCCCTGCTCGACGACGGCGAGCCGGTGCTGATCCTCGACGTGCCCGATTTGCTGCTGTCGATCGACAAGCTGCTGCACGAGGGCGGCCTGCACCAGCTGGCGCAGGCCGGCCACGCCGAACGCCGCAAGGCCAAGCGCATCCTCGTCGTCGACGATTCGCTGACGGTGCGCGAGATGGAGCGCAAGCTGCTGCTGGCGCGCGGCTTCGACGTCGACGTGGCCATCGACGGCATCGACGGCTGGAACGTGGTGCGCAGCGGAGAATATGACCTGGTGATCACCGACGTGGACATGCCGCGCATGGATGGCATCGAACTCGTTTCGCTGATCAAGAAGGACCTGCACCTGCACAAGCTGCCGGTGATGATCGTGTCGTACAAGGACCGTCCGGAAGACCGCGCGCGCGGCCTGTCCGCCGGCGCCGACTATTATTTGACCAAAGGCAGCTTCCACGACGAGACCTTGCTCGACGCGGTGGCCGACCTGATAGGAGATGCCCGCTTATGAGCTGTCATTCATGAAAATTGCCATTGCCAACGATGTCGCCATGGCCGCAGAGGCCCTGCGCCGCGTGGTCGCCAGTACGCAGGAACACCAGGTGCTGTGGATCGCCCGCACGGGGCTCGAAGCCGTGCGCATGTGCGAGGGCAACCGTCCCGACCTGATCCTGATGGATCTGAACATGCCCGAGATGGATGGCGTGGAAGCGACGCGCCTGATCATGGAGCAAAGCCCGTGCGCCATCCTCGTCGTCACGGGCCGCCCGCAAGACAATGTCAACCAGGTCTTTCGCGCGCTGGGCGCGGGCGCGCTCGACGTCACGGCCACGCCCGTGCTGCAGGGGGAAGTGGGCGGCGACAGCGAACTGCTGGCCAAGATCAAGACCATCGGCAAGCTGATACGCCACAGCGCCGAAGCACCGCCGCCGCGCCAGGCGCCAGCCAATGGCGGTGAGCGGGGCGACGGCCAGGTATCGACCCTGGTGGCCATCGGCGCCTCGACGGGCGGACCGTCGGCCGTGGCCAAGGTGCTGTCCGGCTGGACGGCGCCGCCCGGCTGCGCCATCGTCGTGGTGCAGCACATCGATGAAACCTTCGCCTCGCACTTCGCCAAATGGCTCGATGACCAGCTCAGCATGCCCGTGCGCGTGATCGCCGATGGCGACGAACTGGTGGCAGGCAGCGTACTGATCGCCAAGACCAATGATCACCTGCTGCTAGATCAAAATTATCGTTTGGGTTACGATGCAGCACCACGCGACTATGTTTACCGTCCGTCCGTCGATGTCTTCTTCAACTGCGTGGCGCAGCATTGGCGCGGCGATGCCATCGGAGTATTGCTCACAGGCATGGGGCGCGACGGCGGCGATGGCTTGCTGGCCATGCGCCGCGCCGGCAAGACGACGATTGCGCAAGACCAGGCCAGCAGCGCCGTGTATGGCATGCCGCGCGCGGCTGCCGAACTCGATGCGGCGCAGCAAATCCTGCCATTGGATAGAATAGGCGCCAGCCTGCGCAGCCGCCTGGGCGCCAAGCTCAACAATGGGTGGGAGCCCTCCCCTAACATCTGAAAAGAATGCAATGCCAGAATTCTCCTCCAGCTTCACCCAGCATGAGCCCGCATTGACCGAATTCAAGGTCAGCGTGCTGCTGGTGGACGACCAGTTGATCATCGCCGAAGCAGTCCGGCGCATGCTCAGCGACCAGCAGGATATCGAATTTCATTACGTGACCGACGCCACGCAGGCGCTGGACACGGCACTGCGTTTGCAACCGAGCGTCATCCTGCAAGACTTGGTGATGCCGGGCATCGACGGCTTCGCCCTGATCCAGCTGTACCGCGACAACGCGGCGCTCGCGCATGTGCCCGTCATCGTCATGTCGGCCAAGGATGACCCGAAACTGAAGGCCCACAGCTTTGCCGTCGGCGCCAACGATTATGTGGTGAAACTGCCGGACCGCCTGGAGTTGCTGGCGCGCATACGCCACCATTCCAACGCACACATCAGCCGATTGCAGCGCGACCAGGCTTTTCGTTTCCTGCG
Organism: Massilia sp. LMS1-1-1.1; assembly: GCF_040815535.1. NCBI lineage: Bacteria > Pseudomonadati > Pseudomonadota > Betaproteobacteria > Burkholderiales > Oxalobacteraceae > Massilia > Massilia sp. LMS1-1-1.1. Next base: position 130,199 of record NZ_JBFPNG010000002.1, read on the forward strand.
CGAAAGCCAAAAGAATCTGGCCGACGCGAATATTGAATTACAGAAACTGGCCGCCCTTGATGGCTTGACGGGGATCGCCAACCGGCGCCGCTTCGATGAAACCCTGCAATTCGAATGGCAGCGGGGCCAGCGCGACAAGACGCCGCTGAGCCTGCTGTTCTGCGATATCGACCATTTCAAAAGCTATAACGACCATTTTGGCCACTTGGCGGGCGACCTGGGCCTGAAAAAAGTCGCCGCCGTGCTGACGGAACATTTGAAACGCCCGGCCGACCTGGCCGCCCGCTATGGCGGCGAAGAGTTCGCCCTGATCCTGCCGGAAACGGAAGCGGCCGGCGCGCTGCTGATCGCCGAGGCATGCCGGCGCCATCTGGAAGGCTTGCAGATCGAAAACCCGGCGGCAAGCAAAGGCATCGTCACCATCTCGATCGGCGTGGCCACCGTCGTGCCTTCGCCGGACTCGACGATTGAGCAACTGATCAACCGCGCCGACCAGGCCCTGTACGCGGCCAAGCGCGGCGGACGCAACAGCGTGCTGAGCGCCAATGACGTCCAAGACTGATTTTTAACAGCAAGGAAAGTGAAGCATGAGCACACAACTGGACAATGTCAGCGTCGTCAAGAAGTCGAATATCTACTTTGACGGCAAATGCGTTTCGCACAACGTCATCCTGGCCGATGGCACGAAGAAAAGCGTGGGCGTGATTTTCCCGTCATCGTTGCGCTTCAACACGGGCGCGCCGGAAATCATGGAAATCGTCGGCGGCCTGTGCAAGGTGCGCCTCGCTGACGCGACGGAATGGAACAGCTATGGCGCGGGCACGCAATTCAGTATCCCGGGCAATAGCTATTTTGATATCGAGACCGTCGAAACCGTCGATTACGTCTGCCACTTCGGTTAATCAGACAAACACAGGCTCGGGCGACAGGCGCACGCCATATTTCGCCTCTACATCATCCTGTATCGCTTCCGCCAGCCGGGTAATGTCCGCGCCACGAGCGCCGCCATTGTTCACCAGAACCAGTGCCTGCTTGGGATACACTCCCGCGGGCCCCAGGTTTTTCCCCTTCCAGCCACATTGATCGATCAGCCAGCCGGCAGCCAGCTTTTCCGTGCCATCGGGCTGCGCATGGTGCACCAAGGCAGGAAAACGTTCCAGCAAGGCCGCACACTGTTCGCGTGACACCACGGGATTCTTGAAGAAACTGCCCGCATTGCCGATCACGGCAGGATCCGGCAATTTTTTCCGGCGGATCGCCATCACCGTGTCGGCCACCTGCTGTGGCGTCGGCTCGGCAAGATTGCGCTCGGCCACGGCTTGCGCCAGTTCCGCATAGCGCAAGTTCGGCTGCCATTCGGCCGGCAAGGCAAATGTCACTTCCAGCACGATCAGTTCGCGCCCGTCCGCCTGCTTGAAGATGCTGTCGCGGTAGGCGAAGCGGCAAGCATCGCGGTCCATGTCGAAAACGATGCCGCTGCCGCTGTGCATGACGCTCACGCTATGCAGATAATCCTTGATTTCCACACCATACGCGCCGATATTCTGGATAGGCGCCGCGCCTACCGTGCCCGGGATCAATGACAGGTTTTCCAGCCCGCCCACGCCTTGCGCCAGGGTCCACTGCACGAAATCGTGCCAGTTTTCGCCGGCCGCGGCCGTGACGAGTATGGTCTCGAAGTCCGCCTGCGCCAGGCGCATGCCGCGCGTGGCCATGTGCAGCACGGCGCCGGGAAAGTCGCCGGTCAGCACGATGTTGCTGCCGCCGCCCAGTATCAGGCGCGGCATGGCGGACAAGGCGGGATCTTGCAGCGCGGCCTGCAATTGGGCCTGTGTAGTGATGCGTACGTAGGCGGCCGCGTTGGCCATGATGCCGAAGGTATTCAGGCGCTGGAGGTTGTAATTGTGTTCGATGGTGAGCTCTGCAGACATGGGATAGCGATTATTTTGCTCGATTATAGAGTGAAACCGACAAAAAACCAGCGCAAGACAAGGGCGACCTGCCCGTTGTCCGTTAAAATGTCGCATCTTTAACAGGGCCGTCCCATGGCGCAGAATCAGCCGCCAAGGCCCAGCGCGCCGAGCGTGCGCTCGCTTTAACAAGAAAAGGAACAGACCATGCCGTCATTTGATGTAGTCTCCGAAGCCGATATGATCGAAGTCAAGAATGCCGTCGAGCAATCCAACAAGGAAATCACGACCCGCTTCGACTTCAAGGGCAGCGACGCCCGCGTCGAACACAAGGAAAACGAATTGACCGCGTTCGCGGACTCGGAATTCCAGCTGAGCCAGGTGCGCGACGTACTGACCAACAAATTGACCAAACGCAAGGTCGATGTGCGCTTCCTCGACGAAGGCGACATCAAGAAGATCGGCGGCGACAAGGTCAAGCAGATCATCAAGATCAAGAACGGCATCGAATCGGATGATGCCAAGAAAATCGTGCGCGTCATCAAGGACAGCAAGATGAAAGTGCAAGCGAGCATCCAGGGCGAAGCCGTGCGTGTCACGGGCGCCAAGCGCGACGACCTGCAAGCGGCCATGGCCATGCTGCGCAAGGACGTGCCCGACATGCCGCTGGAATTTAACAATTTCCGCGATTAATTTCGATGATGCGCACGCTCCGGCCTGCGCTTGCACCGGCGTGGCGGCAAGCTGCCTCGGAGCACCTGCCCGCTTGGGGTAGAATTGAAGCTGCGCACAGCTACATGCGCCCGCGCGCCTGACCGGCAGCGGGCTTGACCGTACATCTGGCTCAGTGATAACCACGGTAGTCTAAGGATAGCAATGAAACGTGTTGATGATTTCCGCCTGCGATTTGGCAAAAAAGAATATGTGCCCATCATGATAGGCGGAATGGGTGTGGATATTTCCACGTCGGAGCTGGCCCTGGAAGCGGCCCGGCTGAACGGTATCGGGCATATCTCCGATGCCATGGTGGAAGACGTGTCGGATCGCCGTTTCGACACCACTTTCGTCAAAGACAAGACGAAACTGTACAAGTTCAACATCAATAACAGCGACAAGGCCGTGGTGCAGTTCGACCTGGGCCGCCTGGCGGAAGCGCAGCGCCTGCATATCGGCCGCACCATGGAAGCGAAAAAAGGCGATGGCCTGATTTTCGTCAATTGCATGGAAAAGCTGACCATGAACGGTCCGCGCGAAACCTTGCGCGTGCGCCTGAACGCGGCACTCGACGCCGGTATCGACGGCATCACCCTGTCCGCCGGCTTGCACTTCGGCTCGTTTGCCCTGATGGCCGACCATCCGCGTTTCCGCGATGCCAAGCTGGGCATCATCGTCTCGTCCGTACGCGCCTTGCAGATTTTCCTGCGCAAGAACGCCAAGCTGGACCGCTTGCCCGACTTCATCATCGTCGAGGGACCATTGGCCGGCGGCCACCTGGGTTTCGGCATGGACTGGGCCAATTACGACCTGCACACGATCACGGCGGAACTGCTGGCCTACCTGAAGGCCGAGCAGCTGGATATCCCGCTGATCGCCGCTGGCGGCATCTTCACGGGCAGCGACGCCGTTTCCTTCCTGGAAGCGGGCGCGGCTGGCGTGCAAGTGGCGACGCGCTTTACCGTCACCAAGGAATGCGGCTTGCCAAACAAGGTCAAGCAGGAATACTACAAGGCCTCGGAAGAAGACATCATCGTCAATGGCGTCTCGCCGACGGGCTACCCGATGCGCATGCTGAAGAACACGCCCGCCATCGGCGCCGGCATCCGTCCAGGCTGCGAATCGTATGGCTACCTGCTCGATGCGACGGGCAACTGCGCGTACATCAACTCGTACAACCGCGAAGTGGCAGCCCATCCGGAACAAAAAACCGTCGTCGTGATGGACAAGACTTGCCTGTGCACGCACATGCGCAACTTCAACTGCTGGACCTGCGGCCACTACACGTATCGCCTGAAGGACACCACGCACAAGCTCGACAACGGCGAATACCAGATCCTGACGGCCGAACACGTCTTCAAGGATTACCAGTTCAGCGTCGACAACCAGATCGCCCTGCCGGAAAAAGAAATCCTGGTAGCAAGCTGAATCTTGTCAGCCTGATATAAAAATGGCGCAGCCTGTGAAGGCTGCGCCATTTTTTTATGCGGGTAGCATGTGCCGCAATGCCCGTTCGATCGCGTCGAACTTGGGCCGCCGCAATACCTCGTCCTGCAGACAAGCATCCAGCATAGCCTGCAGGGCGGGCAAGGGCGTTTCGCAATGCGCGGCCAACTCGCCCAGCAGCACGCCAAAGGCGCGCGCTTCTATGCCTTGCAGCACCTCCCCTTGCGCCGAACCGGGCGCAAACATGGACGCCGCGCCAAAGTCGCCCAGCAGGCAGGCGCCGGCGTCCGCGTGCAGGATATTGTGCGCATACAGGTCGCCGTGCACGATGCCGTGCGCATGCAGCTGGCACACGGCCGAGGCGATGCCATGGGCAATGGCCAACGCTTGCGGAGGGTCAAAGCACGCGCCATCGGCATACACGTCGCGTGTGCAAGACTCCAGGCTCGGCGGGCCGGCCAGGTTGCGGTAGGCTGCGTCGATGAGCGGCATGACGAGCCCCAGCGCCCCGTGCGGATGCGCATCGAGCGTGCCGAGGATGGGAATCAGGCCCACGTGCGCACCGGCGCCGACACAGGCGGCCATTTCGCTGCGCGGCAAGCCATCGCTGGTCATCGCTCCCTTGAACACTTTGACGGCCACATCATCGACGCCATCCAGACGGGCATGGTAAATCACGCCCGATGCGCCCTCGCCCAGCTGCTGCGCCAGGTCCAGGCGCTGCCATGCCACGCCAGCCGCTCCCGTACCAGCCAGGGCCGCCAGCTCACGCGCTTCCGTAAAGGGATTGCCCGCATACGCGAGCCAGCTCAGGCGTGGCAAGGATAGCAGGCACTCGGGCAGTGCCGTGAAACGGTTCGCGGCAATGCGCACCAGCTCCAGCCGATGGCAAGCCGCCAAGGTAGCGGGCAAGTGGCTCAGGCAGTTCCCCGCCAGCATAAGTTTCTGCAGTTCACTGCACTTGCCCAGTTCATCCGGCATGGACTCGATGGCATTGTCGGTCAGGGTCAGCCAGCGCAGCCTCGGCGGCAAGGCTGCGGCCGGTACGTGGCGTATCCGGTTCGCCTTGAAACCGATCATTTCCAGGGCTAGACATGAACCAAGCACGGCCGGCAAGGTGGTGAACAGGTTATCCGAGCAAAAAATGATGCGCAGCTTGTGCAGGCGCGGCAAATCGTCGGGCAATGTGGACAACGCATTGCCTGACAGGTCGAGGATTTCCAGGCTGTCGGCCAAGTCGAAGATTTCGCGGGGGAATGCCGTCAAGCCGCAGGACAGTTTCAGGCGGCGCAGGCCGGCCAGTTGGCCAGCACGTAATTGTTCCAGTGTATGCACAGCAGACAAGATATCCCTTTCAAGGTAGCACGCGATCAATGCCATGCATAAAACCATTGGACGTAAATAACAACCGGGGCCAGACCCTCCATGCCGCTCACGCAAAGGTCATTGCTAACGGACGAGGGGTCTGACCGTAGGTCGGCTTAGCGCTGCGCGCGTAAGCCGACACCACCCGCAGCGTATCAAACCACCAGACGTAAAAAAACCCCAACCGGATCACCGGAAGGGGTTTTTTCGAATAACAAGCCTGACGATAACCTACTTTCACACTGGTTGCAGCACTATCATCGGCGCAAAGTTGTTTCACGGTCCTGTTCGGGATGGGAAGGGGTGGGACCAACTTGCTATGGTCATCAGGCATA
>NZ_JBFPNG010000003.1:0-40364 GCF_040815535.1 Massilia sp. LMS1-1-1.1
ATTATTTCTTGTGAACATTTGATATTTTAAGTATTACGACAATCCGAAGATCATCGCTGCACTACATCAAATGCCCACACTTATCGACTGTTAATTGTTAAAGAACTGTATTCGGTACTGCTTATTTGCCACTCTCGCGCTATCGACAAAGCGTTGTGTTTGTCAGCTGCGAAGAAGGAAGAGTATGAAGCGTTTGCAGCATTTCGTCAACCTTCTTTTTTCTCGTCTCATTCAGCATTTGCATGCGTCGTTCAGCGAGGGGGCGAATTATAGCCCTGCCCCGTGCGCCTCGCAAGCACTAATTTGCAGCTGGGCAAATATTGCTGTGTGATATCGTAGCACCGACAATTCCCTGCCTCATCCACCCTGATTCCCATGCCTATCCCACACATTTCACCGACCGCCAATGCAACACTGGCCAGCGCCCTCGAACACGCCATCAATAGCAAGACCAAACCGCTGGGCAGTCTCGGCATGCTGGAAACCCTGGCCCGCCAGATCGGCCTGATCCAGCAAAGCACGCAACTGGCATTGCGCCAGCCCGCCATCATCGTTTTCGCGGCCGACCATGGCGTCGTCGCCGAAGGCATTTCCGCCTATCCGCAAAGCGTGACGTGGCAAATGGTGGAGAACTTCCTCGGCAACGGCGCCGCCATCAATGTCTTCGCGCGCCAGAGCGATTGCGCCCTCTATATAGTAGACGCTGGCGTGAACCACGATTTCGGCCCACGCGACGGTTTGCTCGACCGCAAGCAAGGCCCAGGCACCCGCAACTTTGCCAAAGAGCCCGCCATGAGCGAGCAGCAATGCCTGGCCGCCATGCAGGCGGGAATGGACCTGGTCGCCACACTGGACGGCAATGTGCTGGGCTTTGGCGAAATGGGCATCGGCAACACCACGGCCGCCGCCGCACTGATGCACAAGCTGACCGGCACACTCATCGCCGACTGCGTGGGCGCCGGCACCGGCCTGTCGAAGGAAGGGATATTGCACAAGCAACAGGTGATCGAGGCGGCTGTCGTCCATCATGCGGCAGTCACCGAGCCGCTCGACGTGCTGGCCACCTTTGGCGGCTTCGAGATCGCCATGATGGCCGGCGCCATGCTCAAGGCGGCCGAACGGCGCATGATTCTGCTGATCGACGGCTTCATCGTCAGCAGCGCTTTGCTGGTGGCGGCCCGTTTGCAGCCGGCCATTCTCGATTACTGCGTGTTTTCGCACTGCTCCGATGAAAATGGCCACCGCCAGCTGCTGGAAAGCCTGGGAGCGCGTCCGCTACTGCACCTCGATTTGCGCCTCGGCGAAGGCACGGGTTCGGCGCTGGCCTTGCCGCTGCTGCACGCGGCCGTCAATTTCATGCGCGAGATGGCGACGTTTGCCTCGGCCCAGGTCAGCGAAAAGTCCACGCCAGACTAAGACCATGGTCTATCCCGTTTCCGCCGCCATCCACCAGTGCCGCCTGTTCTTTATTGCGCTGCAGTTCTTCACGCGCCTGCCCATCCCTCGCTGGGTGGGTTTCGAACCGGCCTGGCTGCAGCACGCTTCGCGCTACTTTCCATTGGTCGGCGTGGTGGTGGCGTCCATCAGTGGCGCCGTGTATCTGCTGGCCAGCTGGCTTCTGCCTTCGGCCGTGGCCGTGCTACTGGCCGTCGCCGCCGGCATCTACCTGACGGGCGCCTTTCATGAAGACGGCTTCGCCGACATGTGCGACGGTTTCGGCGGCGGCCTGACGCGCGAACGGGTGCTGGAAATCATGAAGGATTCGCGCATCGGCGCGTATGGCGCCATCGGCATCCTGTGCCTGCTGGCCATCAAATGCGCGGCGCTCGCATCGCTGCCGCCTGCCACGGTGGTGGCGACATTATTCATCGCCCATCCGCTTTCGCGCCTGGCCGCCGTCTCGCTGATCTGGGCCATGGATTATGCGCGCGATGAAGGCAAGGCCAAGCCGATGGCGCAGCAGATGACTACGGGAGAATTCATCATCGCCGCCGTCTGCGGCCTGCTACCCGCCATCGCCTGCGGCCTGCTGGGAATATTTGACTGGGCCACGCTGGTCTTTGCCATCGTGGCGGCGGCAGCGGCCGCATTCTGGCTGGGCCGCAAATGCCAGCGCCGCCTGCAAGGCTATACGGGCGACTGCCTGGGCGCCGTGCAGCAGGTGGCGGAAGTGGCGATTTATCTTGCCATCCTGTCGAGTTTTCAACCTCCATTGCGCTTCTACTGAACAAGCATGCGCCTGATCCTCGTTCGCCACCCCACGCCGCAGGTGACCAGCGGCACCTGCTATGGCCGCAGCGACGTGGCGGTGGCGCCGCATGAAATGGCTACAGTGCGCGCCAGGTTGCAAGCAACGCTGCCAGCCGGTGTGCCGCTCTACGCGAGTCCGTTGCGCCGCTGCGCCGGCCTGGCGACAGCCTTGGCGCAAGACTTGCCCTCCAGCGCCCTGCACCTTGATGCGCGGCTGGCGGAAATGGATTTCGGCGCATGGGAAATGCAGCCCTGGCACGCGATTGCGCGCGCGGACATCGATGCCTGGGCGGCCGACCTGGCCTGGTACCAGCCCGGCGGGGGCGAGAATGTGCTGGCGATGGCCGCCCGCGTCGATGCGTTTTTAGGCGATCTGTTGCGCGAACAACACGAAACGGTGGTCATCATCTGCCATGCGGGCACCATCCGCCTGCTGTCGGCATTGCAAGCCCGGCTGCCATTGGAGGAAACGGCCCTGCTGGCCGCCCGTTCCGCCCATAAAATCGCCTACGGTGCGATGGTCGTCGTCGATTTCTGATATCGAAGCGCCCAGCCAGCCATTTCAGTCCACGCCCACTGCACGTATAATGGCGGGGTTTTGGTGCCCGCGTTCATGTCCATGAGCGCAGTTAAACGGGAAACACGATGCCGCACTCGCGGCGAACGTGTGCTGCCCCCGCAACGGTAAGCAAGTGTCGCCCCTCCAACAGGATGCGGGCGACAAGCTATCTCTGACAACCACTGTGCTTGCAATCATCGAGCATGGGAAGGTGGGATAGCCGCACTTGCCAGCCCGGATACCGGCCAGGACAGGTGGAAGTGTGCGAACGGGGATGTTCGCGATCCGAATGGCCCCTGTGTCCATCTTCGATCGCCATCTTCAGTTCCCACTTCTGTTCAATCTGGCCTACGGGGACGTCGGCTGGTTGCATATTACTTACTGAAAATTATCATGACCCATGCTGTTTCCCGCCACGCGGCGCTCACGTCGCTCGCGCTAGCCATTGCCGCGCCTGCCGCTTTCGCCCAAGCCACACCAGACACCTTCGATCCTGTCGTCGTCACCGCCAACCGCTACCCGCAGCACCTGAGCGAAGTATTGAGCGATACGCAGACCATCAGTTCGGAAGACATCGCGCGTTCGGGCGCCGGCACACTGGTCGACCTGCTGCAAAAGCAGCGCGGCATCGAAGTCAATCGCAATGGCGGCCCAGGCACCAGTTCGAGCGTATTCATTCGTGGCGCGAACGGCAACCAGAATATCGTGCTGGTCGATGGCGTGCGTATTGGCTCCTCCACATCGGGCACCGCCAACTGGAGCGCCCTGCCTCTGTCGAGCATCGACCACGTTGAAATCGTCTACGGTCCACTGAGCACCATGTATGGCGCCGATGCCGTCGGCGGCGTGATCCAGATCTTTACCAAGAAAGGCGACGGCGCGACGCGCTTTTCCGCCTTCGCCGGCTACGGCCGCGACAACACCCGCCAGGTGGAAGCCAGCGTTGCCGGCTCTACCGGTGGCAACAACAGTTTCAGCTACGCGCTGACTGCGGGCAAGGAAAAATCGGATGGCTATTCCGCCACCAAACCTGGTAATTTTTCCTATAACGGCGATAAAGACGGCTACGACAAAGAAAGCGTCAGCGGCCAGTTTGGCTATCAGATGGCCAAGGGACATGATGTCGGCCTGGTTTTCCTGAACAGCAAACTGGATGCACAATTCGATGCGGGCTTGAACTTCGACGCGCGCAACTACAATAAGCAGGAAAGCATTTCGGTCTTCACGAAGAACCAGTTTTTGCCGAACTGGACCAGCGAGTTGCGCTACGCAGAATCGAAAGACAAACTGACCTCGGTTTCCGCCACTGGCGCCTTCGGCAGAAGCCAGTTCGACACCAAGCAAAGCGACATCAGCTGGCAAAACGATATTCTCATCGGCCGTGATACCCTGCAACTGCTGGGTGAATACCGTGACGAAGACGTCGTAAGCTCCGCCGAAGGCCTGTCCGGCGGACGCAATACAAAGTCTTTCGCGGCATCGTACAACCTGGTGCGCGGCGCTCACCTGGCCAGCATCAGCGGCCGTCGCGACGACAGTTCGGTGTACGGGACGCACAACACGGGCAGCGTCGCCTATGGCTACCGTTTCAGCAACGCTTTGCGCGCCAGCGCCAGCTATGGCACCAGCTTCCGCGCACCGACCTTCAACGATCTGTACTACCCTGGTTCCGGCATCCCCACGAACAAGCCGGAAAAAGGTCGCAATGCTGAAGTTGGCTTGCAATACAACGATGGCCAGACGCAACTGAGCGCGATCTACTACCATAACAAGATTACCGATATGATCAACTATGTATACGCTTGCCCGGTAATTGGCTGGAAACCAGGCTATGGCTGCAGCATGAATATCGACAAAGGCCTGCTCGAAGGCCTGACGCTGGCTGGCGCGCATAAATTCGGTGCCTTCAACGTCAGTGGCAACATCGACCTGCAAGATCCACGCAATGAATCGCTCGACAAGCAACTGACACTCCGCGCGAAAAAACACGCCAATTTCGCCGTCGATTACACGACCGGTCCCTTGACCGCCGGTACGGAATGGCAGTTGTCGGGCAAACGTTTTGCAGATCCCGCCAACACAACCACCCTCGGTGGCTATGGCTTGCTGAATCTGTACACCACCTACCAGTTCTCACGCGACTGGTCGGTGCTGGCACGCTGGAACAACATCACCAACAAAGACTATGAACTGAGCCGTTTCTATGCGACGCCACGCTCGAACCTCTTCGTCGGTGTGCGCTACGGCATGAAATAAGCACGTAGTAATGATGTAAGCTGCGGGCGATGGCATTGCTGTCATTGCCCGCAGATGCAGTTCTGCAGTCCCCGTTTTTAAGGCAGTACATGCACCCATTTTTCCGCAATATGCGCCACCGCGCCACCGTGATCCTCACGGTGCTGATCGTGTGCGCGATTGCCAGCCTGATTTTCTCCGGCATGATCGGTTCGATCGCCATTCCGCTCGCCGACCTGCCTTCCGCCCTGCTCCATGTCGTACAGGGCAAGACCGACACTCTCGCCGCCACCTTGCTCGACCTGCGCCTGGGCCGCGCGCTGACCGCCTTTGTCACCGGCGCGGCGCTGTCGCTGGCCGGTCTGATGATGCAGGCGTTGCTGCGCAATCCCCTGGCGGATCCATATGTGCTGGGCATTTCCGCCGGCGCCTCTGTCGGTGCGCTGGCCGCGCTGCTGTTCATGTGCGCGCTGTGGGTGGTCGACGCGGCCGCCTTTGCCGGCGCCGTCGGCGTCTCCATGCTGCTGTACTTCTTTGCCCGGCGCGACCTGCGCGGCGGCACGGCGGCCGAAGGCGGCGCCTCGCTTTTGCTGCTGACGGGCGTGATCCTGGCCTCGGCCTGCATGGCCATCGTCACCCTGATGCTGTCCATCGCCCCGGAAAGCCGCTTGCGCAGCATGGTGTTCTGGATGATCGGAGACCTGTCCGGCGCGCCGGCGCGGCTGATGCCGTGGCTGGTCCTGGCCGGCGCCCTGGTCTTCGCCTTGCGCTGCGCGCGTTCGCTGAACGTCATGGCGCTGCATGCGGAAGCGGCCAGCACGCTGGGCGTGCGCGTGGGCGCGCTGCGCAAGGGCCTGTTCTTCTGTTCCGGCCTGCTCACGGCCAGCGCCGTCACCAGCGCCGGCAGCGTGGGCTTCGTCGGCCTGATCGTGCCGCATGCGCTGCGTTTTGCCTGCGGCCCCGATCACCGCCTGCTGATACCGGCCGCCGCGCTGGCTGGCGGCACTTTCCTCGTACTGGCCGACACCTTGGCGCGCACCGTGCTGGCGCCATTGCAGTTGCCCGTCGGCGTGGTCACGGCCATGATAGGCGCGCCCGTCTTCCTGTACCAATTGCACCGCTTGCGCAGGGGATGAAACGAGCATGATACGCACCTACCAACTCGGCCTGAAGGCGGGCACACGCTCCCTCGTGGAAAACCTCATATGGCAAATCAAGGATGGCGAATGCTGGAGCGTGATCGGCCGCAATGGCGCAGGCAAGAGCACCTTGCTGCGCACCCTGGCCGGCTTGCGCGAACCGGATGCGGGCCACGTGACGATACAGGGCCGCGCCCTGATCGACTGGCCATTGGAAGAGCTGGCGCGCGAACGGGCTTTCCTGGCGCAGGCGCGCCACGACGCGTTCTCGTACCGCGTCATCGAAACGGTGCTGTCGGCGCGCCACCCGTATCACGACAATCACTATTGGGAAGGCAGCGACGACCAGCGCATCGCCCTGGCGGCGCTGGCGTCGATGGAAGTCGAGCACCTGGCCGAGCGCGACGTGCGCAGCCTGTCTGGCGGCGAACGCCAGCGCGTGGCGATCGCCGCCATGCTGGCGCAGGATACGCCCTTGCTGCTGCTCGATGAACCGGCCAACGCGCTGGACCTGGCGCACCAGGTCAGCGTCATGGGCCTGCTGGCCAGACTGTGCCGCGAACAGAATAAAACCGTGGTCATGGTAGGGCATGACCTGAACCTGGCGCACAGCGTCTCGACCCATGCGCTGCTGCTGATGGGCGATGGCGGCTGGCTGGCCGGCCCCGTGACCGACGTGATGCAGGCATCCATCCTGAGCGACTACCTGGGCCACCCGATCGAGATCATCGATCACGGCAAACGCAAGATATTCATACCAAAAGAGGATCAACAATGAGCGATAACAAACCCGCAGACGCGGACACCGCCGCCATCAACGAGCGCCACCGTGTGCGCATGGAACGCAAGAAGGCGATCATCGACGCGGCCATCGCCAAGGCCGACAAGGAAATCGGCATCATCATCGTCAACACGGGCAATGGCAAGGGCAAGAGTTCGAGCGGCTTCGGCATGGCCATCCGCGCCATGGGCCACGGCATGAAAGTGGGCGTGGTGCAGTTCATCAAAGGCGCCATGTCGACGGGCGAAGAAAAATTCCTGCGCCGCTTCCCCGACGAAATCAGTTTTCATGCGATGGGCGAAGGCTATACCTGGGAAACGCAAAACCGCGAACGCGACATCGAAAAAGCGGAACTGGCATGGGAGCAGGCGAAGACCTTCCTGGCCGATCCAAGCTACGGCCTGGTGCTGTTCGATGAGCTCAATATCGCCCTCAAGTACAACTACCTCGACGTGCATAAAGTCATCGCCGACCTGCTGGAACGCCCGGCCATGCAGCACGTGGTCATCACGGGCCGCGGCGCGCCGGACGAACTGATCGCGATCGCCGACACCGTCACCGAAATGGCCGTCGTCAAGCATGCGTATGCGGCCGGCATCGGCGCACAAATCGGCACCGAGTGGTAACAGCGCCATGACGCGCACCCTGGTCTTCGGCGGCGCCCGTTCCGGCAAGAGCGCCCATGCGGAAAAGCTGGCCCGCGAGTCCGGCAGGGAAGTACTCTACATCGCCACCGCGCAGGCGGGCGATGGGGAAATGGCCACGCGCATCGCGCATCACCGTGCGCAGCGCCCGGCCGAGTGGGTAACCATGGAAGAACCGCTGCGCCTGGGCGACGCCATCCTGCGGGAAGCACGGCCCGGCCGCCTGCTGCTGGTCGACTGCCTGACGCTGTGGCTGACGAATCTGATGTTTTCCAGCGGCGAGACGTACCCGGACGTGGGCGACATCGCCCTGCCGGAGCTGTTCCACAGCGAGCGCGCGCACCTGCTGTACGCGCTGGCCGAAATTGGCGATACCGATTGCGACCTCGTTCTCGTCTCGAACGAAGTAGGCATGGGCATCGTGCCCTACGGCGCCATCTCGCGCTGCTTCACCGATGAAGCGGGCCGCTTGAACCAGGCCGTGGCGGCCGTGTGCGACAAAGCCGTCTTTGTCGCCGCCGGCTTGCCCCTGTACCTGAAAGGCGGCCCATGCTGAGCGGCCTGTCGCTGCCCATGCTGGCCGCCTTGATGACGGCCGGCGTGCTGCTCGACATGCTGCTGGGAGAAACGCGCCGCTGGCATCCGCTGGTCGGTTTTGGGCGCATCGCCAGCGCACTGGAACACTTCCTGAACCGGGGCCGCGGGCGTTTGCTGCGCGGCGCGCTGGCGTGGTCGCTGGCCGTGCTGCCCATCAGCTATGCCGCCTACTGGCTGTGCGGTCTGGCCGGTGCGGCGCTCCACGTCTTCCTGCTCTATCTTTGCCTGGGCTTGCGCAGCCTGCGCGATCACAATCAACCGATCGCCGATGCCCTGGCCATCGATGACCTGGACAACGCGCGCCTGCTGACGGCGCGCATCGTCAGCCGCGACACGGCCGATGCCGACGCGGCCAGCCTGGCCAAGGCCAGCACGGAATCCCTGCTGGAAAACGGTAACGACGCCGTCTTCGGCACCCTGCTCTGGTTTGCCGTGGCGGGCGGCCCCGGCGCCGTGCTCTTCAGGCTGGCCAATACGCTCGACGCCATGTGGGGGTATCGGAACGAGCGCTACGACTGGTTCGGCTGCTGCGCCGCGCGCATCGACGATATTCTGAACTATCTTCCGGCGCGTCTGACGGCCCTGTCGTATGTCTTGCTGGGTAAAACCATGGCCGACAAACAGCGCGCTTGGCACTGCTGGCGCAGCCAGGCCCCCAACTGGGGCAGCCCGAATGCGGGTCCCGTGATGGCCAGCGGCGCCGGCGCCCTGGGCCTGGCCTTGGGCGGCGACGCCATCTACGACGGTGAACTGGAACGCCGCCCGCCGCTGGGTGCCGGCCGCCCGGCCGAAGCACGCGATATCGACCGCGCCTGGCGCCTGGTGGCGGAAACGGCCATCCTGTGGTTGATCTGGATGGCGCTGCTGGCGGGCCTGTTCTACCTGAAGGGGAAATACCTTGCTTGAACATGGCGGCAACCTGCGCGACGCCGCGCGCGAATATGGCAGACCGCTGGCCGACTGGATCGACCTGTCGACCGGCATCAACCCGCACTGGTATGCAGCGCCTGCACCCGACGCCAACGCTTGGCACCGGCTGCCGGAGGCCGATCCCGCGTTGGCCGCAGCCGCCTGCAGCTACTACGACGCGCCAGCCATGCTGCCCGTGGCGGGCACGCAGGCCGCCATTCAGGCCCTGCCACGACTGCGCGCGCCATCGCGCGTGGTGGTGGCCGCGCCCTCGTATGCGGAACACGCGCACCACTGGGGCCAGCACGGCCATCAATTGTGGCAAGTGCCGTATGCGCAGCTGGCCGATGCGGTGGACAGCTGCGACGTGCTGGTCGTCTGCAATCCGAACAATCCCACGGGCGAACGCATCGCCCCCGCACTGCTGCTGGCATGGGCCACCCGGCTGGCCGCGCGCGGCGGCTGGCTGGTGGTCGATGAAGCGTTTGGCGACACGGAAGCCCATGCCAGTCTCGGTCCGCACTCGGGCCAGCCGGGCCTGGTCGTGCTGCGCTCCATCGGCAAATTCTTTGGCCTGGCGGGACTGCGCCTGGGCTTTGTCGCTGCCCATCCCGCACTGCTGGCACAGCTGGCCGACATGCTGGGCCCATGGGCCGTCAGCGGCCCGGCGCAGCAGGTGGCACTGGCCGCGCTTACCGATACGCACTGGCAGGACGCGATGCGCGAACGCCTGCGCGGCGAAGGCGACCGCTTGCGCCAGCTGTTGGCCGCGTACGGCATCGCCAGCAGCGGCACGGCGCTGTTTCAGTGGTGGCCGGAAGATCGCGCCGAAGCGTTCTGGCTCCACATGGCGGAATCGGGCATCTGGGTGCGCCTGTTCCGCCACGCCGCCCACGGCATCCGCCTGGGTCTGCCCCCCGACGAACACGCCTGGCTGCGCCTGCAGCAGGCTCTCACCGCATGGAAGCACATATGAACCACTTGAAAACCGCACTACTGCTGGCCGGACTGGTCTCGTTGCAAACGCATGCCGCCATCACCGTGCGCGACGATGACGGCAATACCGTCACCGTGGAAAAGCCCGCGCAGCGCATCCTGGCGCTGGCGCCGCACGTGACGGAACTGCTGTTCGCCGCTGGTGGCGGCGAGAAGATCGCCGGCGTCGTCAGCTACAGCGACTATCCGGAAGCGGCCAAGAAACTGCCGCAGGTGGGCGACAATCGCCAGTACGACATGGAGCGCATCATCGCCATGAAGCCGGACCTGATCGTCGTGTGGATGCATGGCAGCGCCGAGCGCCAGATCGCCATGCTGCGCCAGCTGAAGGTGCCGATCTATCACAGCGAACCGCGCAAGCTGGCCGATATCCCCGACAGCATGGAGCGCCTGGGCCAGTTGATGGGCACGGAAAAGACCGCCAAACCGGCCGCCGCCCAGTTGCGCGCCAAACTGGCTGGCTTGACGACCCAGTATGCGCAGCGACCGCCCGTGCGCGTGTTTTACCAGGTGTGGGACAAACCTTTGTATACCCTGAGCGGCGCGAGCATCATCAGCGATTCCATGCGCGTATGCGGCGGCCAGAATGTGTTCGCCGCAATGAAGGTGGTGGCGCCCGTCGTCACGCCCGAAGGCGTGCTGCAGGAAGACCCGGAAGTCATTTTCGGCACCAGCGAAAAAAGCGATCCGCGCAGCGAAGGCGGCCTGGCCATGTGGCGCGCCTTCCCGTCGATGACGGCCGTGCGCAAAAATAATCTGTTCCGCCTGAATGGCGACCTGCTGAACCGCGCCGGCCCGCGCATGATCGAAGGCACGGCCGCCATGTGCGAACAGCTGGAAATGGCGCGCCAGCGCCGCACCAAGGCTGCTCAATGAGTCACTACCAGCGCATCGCCTGTTTGTCGACGGAAGCCGTGGAGACGCTGTACGCGCTGGGCGCCGAAGACACGATCGCAGGCATTTCCGGCTTTACCGTGCGGCCTCCCCGCGCGCGTGAGGAAAAGACCAAGATCAGCGGCTTTTCGTCCACGAACCTGGAGCGCATCCTGGCAGTGAAACCCGATCTCGTGATCGGTTTTTGCGACATGCAGGCCGATATCTGCCGCGACCTGGTCAAGGCCGGCATCGAAGTGCACCAGTTCAACCAGCGCACGGTGGACGGCATCCGGCGCATGATCGCCGTGCTGGCCGCGCTGGTGCAGCGCGAGGCAGCGGGAAACGCATTGATCGCCAGCCTGCGCGCGGACATCGCCACCGCCCGGGCCCGCGCCGCCGCCTGGACGCGTAAGCCTGTGATTTACTTTGAAGAATGGAACGATCCCCTGATGAGCGGCATCGGCTGGGCGGCGGAACTGATCGAGATCGCCGGCGGCACGGATGCCTTCCCTGAATTGTCCCTGCAGCCGGGCGCGAAGGAACGCATCATCGCCGATCCTTTGACGGTAGTCGCACGCGCGCCCGACATCATCCTCGCCAGCTGGTGCGGCAAGAAGTTCCAGCCGGCGCAACTGGCGGCACGCCCGGGCTGGGAGGCGATTCCCGCCGTACGCAATGACATGCTGTTCGAGATCAAGTCGCCCGACATCCTGTCACCCGGTCCGGCGGCGATTACCGAAGGGCTGCGCCAGATCAGCGACATCATCGCGCAATGGCAGGAGCAGCAAACATGAAGAGCCCCTTCCCCGCCCTGATGGTGCAAGGCACGACATCGGACGCGGGCAAGAGCACCGTCGTCGCGGCCCTGTGCCGATTGTTAAAGCGCCGTGGCGTGACGGTAGCGCCGTTCAAGCCGCAAAACATGGCCTTGAATAGCGCCGTGACGAGCGACGGCGGCGAGATCGGCCGCGCGCAAGCCTTGCAGGCGCTGGCTTGCGGTATCGCGCCGCACACGGACATGAATCCGGTGCTCTTGAAACCGTCGTCGAACACGGGCGCGCAAGTGATCATCCACGGCAAGGTGCGCGCCGAGATGGATGCCCGCGACTACCAGCAATATAAAACCATCGCCATGGGCGCCGTGCTGGAATCGTACGCGCGCTTGCGCCAGCAGTACGACGCCGTCGTCGTCGAAGGCGCGGGCAGCCCCGCCGAAGTCAACCTGCGCGCGCGCGACATCGCCAACATGGGCTTTGCCGAAGCCGTCGACTGCCCCGTGATTCTGGTGGCCGACATCGACCGTGGCGGCGTCTTCGCGCACATCATCGGCACTCTGGCGTGCTTGTCCGACAGCGAACGGGCACGCATCCTCGGCTTCGTCATCAACCGCTTCCGCGGCGACATCTCGCTGCTGCAACCGGGCATCGAGTGGCTGGAGCAGCAGACGGGCAAACCCGTGCTGGCCGTGCTGCCCTATCTGCAAGGCCTGTTCCTCGACGCGGAAGACGCCGTCGAAGCGATGCAGGCCGAACGCGGCGCCTTCAAGGTAGTGGTGCCGCAACTGCCGCGCATCAGCAACCACACGGACTTCGACGCGCTGCGCGCCCACCCCGATATCGACCTGCAATTCATCCAGCAGGGGCAACCGATTCCAGCGGCTGACCTGGTGATCCTGCCTGGCAGTAAAAACACGCGCGGCGACCTGGCCTGGCTGCAACAGCAAGGCTGGCCCACCTACCTGGCAAAACACCTGCGCTATGGCGGCAAAGTGCTCGGTATTTGCGGCGGCTTCCAGATGCTGGGACAAAGCGTGCGCGATCCGCTGGGCGTGGAAGGCGCGGCGGGAGAGTCCAAGGCACTGGGCTTGCTCGACATGGTGACGGAGCTGACAAGCGCAAAACGTCTGGAACAGGTGAGCGGCCACTGCGCGTTTGCCGGCGCGGCCGATGCGTCCGTGGCAGGCTATGAAATCCACATGGGCGTCTCGCATGGCGCGGCGCTGGCGCAGCCAGCCTTTGTCATCGATGGACGCCCGGAAGGCGCCGTGTCGGGCGACGGGCAAATCCTCGGCAGCTATTTGCACGGCATGTTCGACACACCCGCCGCGTGTTCGGCGCTGCTGCGCTGGGCCGGGCTGGACTCCGGCCACACGGTGGATACCGCCGCCCTGCGCGAGGCCAGCCTGGATCGCATCGCCGACGCGGCGATGCCATTGATGGATGCGCTGGAACGGTTGCCACGCTGATAGTGGTGTCGGGTTACGCCGTACCGGCTAACCCGACCAACTCACACAGGCACGTGGCGGCACCTCAATTTTTCAGGCACGTGCCCATATACGAGCGGTCGGTCGAAAATTCGACCGCCATGCTCGACGACACCGGCATGAACATCGAGTAATCCGCCTGCACGTCGGCCGGGTCCTTGAATACGGCGATGCCATCGAAATCGACGGCCTGCGCGCCCAGGCCCAGCTTGTTGATGGTGATGGTTTCCGCATGCGTCTTGCCGGCGGTATTGTTGGTGATGGTGGCGGTGCTGCCGGCCACCACGATCTTCGCACTGATGCCCGGCGCCGCGCAGGCGTAGCTGCCGGCGATTTCGGTGCCGATCTTTTGCTGCTTGGCGGCCACGATGGTGCCCACGCGCAGCACGTTCTGCTGATTGCGGCTGTAGCGGTCGATGAACAGCGCCAGCCCCCGGTCCCCTGCGTGCGCGTGCACGATGCCGAAGTCCTGGTCACCCTGGCGGGCGATGATCAGACCACGCGCCGCGTCACGAACCAAAGTCAGGCTGGCGTTTTCCGCTTCCAGTTGCGGCGCTACCGCGGAGCACACGCCTTGCGCATTGAACACGCCGCCATTGCACAGTTGCGCGCTGCCATCGGCCGCCACCTTGAGGCTGCCTTTCGGATTGAAACGGTCGCCGCCATTCGAAGCATTGCGCATGGCGCCCAGAAAGATATAGTTGCCGGCCAGCTTGGCCACGTCCGTGACGGCATAGCCGCTGCCGCTGACGTTGGAATGCATGTTGCCCAGTTTCACGGTCCCCGTCAGCAGGCGCGTGCGCGCGTCAACGGTGACGCTGAAATCCGTTGCCGTGTAGGTGGTGAGATGGCCGGTGGTGACAGCGCTGAACGTGCCGCTGCGGTCGACCAGGCCGAACTGCGTCGACAAGACGCGGATGGCGTAGGTTTTCTTCACGCTGTCGAACGTGATGCGCCACGTATCGCCGATGTCGGCCGCCACGTCATACACGCTTTCATCGGCGCTGGCGCCGGCGATGACGGCCAGGCCAGCCTCCTTGGCCACGGCGGCTGACGCCACGGCCACGCTGTCGGCGGAAACGACGGGCGGCGTCACCACGATGGGCGGCGTGACCGGTGCTGCCGGCGTGCCGCCATCGCTGCCGCCACCGCATGCGGACAGGGCCGCGCCCAGGACAAGGAAGGTAAGTGCATTTTTCATGTGGTGTGACTTTCGGGGAAAGAAGAGGCCGGAAAACACATGCTAGCCGTGCCCGCAATCTATTGCCATGGAACAAATGTTCCATGGACTCTGCCCCCGGCAAGTTGCCAAAATGAACGGCGTGGGCGGCACGCCTGCGCCATTTATGTGACAATTCGTCGTACTGTCGGCTCCGTTTTTCCTCCTCAGGCTCGCATCCATGACCAGTTCCCCGATTAAAAGCTACCTTCCCTGGGTGGTCGCCACCGCCCTGTTCATGGAGCAACTCGACTCCACCATCGTCAACACCGCCATCCCCGCCATGGCCGCCAGCCTGAACGTGACGCCGCTGAGCCTGAAGGCCGTCGTCACCAGCTACATCCTGAGCCTGGCCGTGTGCATTCCCATCAGCGGCTGGATGGCCGACCGCTTCGGCACGCGGCGCGTGTTTTCCGCCGCCGTTGCCATCTTTACCATCGCTTCCATCCTGTGCGGCCTGTCCGTGAATGCCCCCATGCTGGTGGCCGCGCGCCTGCTGCAAGGGGTGGGCGCGGCCATGATGATGCCGGTGGGAAGGCTCACCATCATCCGCACCTTTCCCAAGTCGCAATTGCTGGCGGCCATGAATTTCGTCATCATCCCCGCCCTGATCGGCCCCCTGCTGGGGCCCACGGTGGGCGGGCTGATCGTGCACTGGCTGTCGTGGCGCGAGATTTTCTTCGTCAACGTGCCTGTCGGCCTGGTGGCCTTGTACCTGGCGCACCGCTACATGCCCGATTACTATGGCGACAAGCCCCGACCGCTGGATCTGATCGGCCTGGTGCTGTTCGGCACGGGTATCGCGCTGCTGTCGTGGCTGCTGGAAATCTTCGGCGAACACCGCATTGACGGCACCTCGTTTGCCGTGCTGCTGTTCATTTCCATCAGCCTGCTGGCCGCGTATGCCTGGCATTCGAGCGAAGTGCTGCATCCGCTGCTGCGCCTGACCCTGTTCAAGATCCGCACCTTCCGCGTCTCCGTGGTGGGCGGCTTCGTCACGCGCCTGGGCGTGGGCGGCCTGCCCTTCCTGTTGCCGCTGCTGTACCAGCTGGGCCTGGGCTTGCCCGCGTGGCAATCGGGCTTGCTGATGATGCCGTCGGCCGCGGCCGCCATGGGCATGAAATTCATTTCCGCGCGCGTGCTGGCCCGCTTCGGCTACCGCCAGGTGCTGATCGTCAACACGGTGCTGATCGGCGTCACTATCGCCATGTTTTCGCAGGTAAGTGTGGGCACACCCCTGTACGTGATCGTTGCCATCAGCCTGTGCATGGGCTTTTTCAATTCGCTGCAGTTTTCCAGCATGAATACCATCGCGTATGCCGACGTCGACAAGGCCGATTCCAGCATGGCCAGCACCATCGCCAGCTCGATGCAGCAATTGTCGATGAGCTTTGGCCTCGCCTTCGGTTCGCTGATCACGGGCTGGTACCTGGGCGACATGCCGCAGTCGGACCGCGCCATGCTCAGCACGGCGCTGCACCACGCCTTCCTGACCCTGGCCGCCCTGACGGTGCTGTCCTCGCTGACGTTCTGGACCTTGCGCCGCGACGATGGCGAAAGCATCAGCAAGGGCACGGACAGCGACGAGGAAGATGCGGCCGACGTGAAAGCCCAGGCCGTTGTGCAGACGGAAGTGCAAACCAGGAAAGGCTGAGCCACATCAAGCTTGCCGCCAGCGCCGCTGGCGCTTTGGCCCGGCGCTGCTACCGTGACGGCAGGAGGTGCACATGGCGGCCGAGCGGCGCTTTGCGTGGAAGGGCACGGACCGCCATGGCAAGGCGGTCGATGGCATCTTGCGCGCGGCCGACGCCACCACGGCCAAGGCCGCGCTCAGACGCCAGGGCATCCTTGCCAGCAAGGTAAAAGCCCCGCGCGCCGCGCCCGGCAAGGCCATCACGCGCAAGGATATCGCCCTGTTCACGCGCCAGTTGTCGACCATGATGGCGGCAGGCGTGCCGCTGCTGCACGCCTTTGACATCGCCGGCAAGGGGCATGCCAAACCCGCCGTCACGGAGTTGATGCACGACTTGCGCCACGACATCGAAGCGGGCAGCAGCCTGCAGCAGGCATTCCGCCAGTTCCCCCTGCTGTTTGACGAACTGTATTGCAACCTGCTGGCGGCGGGCGAACAGGCGGGCATCGTGCAGGAATTGCTGGCGCGCCTGGCCACGCACCAGGAAAAAGCCATCGCCCTGCGGCGGCAGGTGCGCGGGGCGCTGATGTATCCGCTGGTCATCGTGCTCGTCGCCCTCGTCGTCACGGCCATCATCATGAGCATGGTCGTGCCAGCGTTCCGCCAGGTCTTCGACAGCTTCGGCGCGCCCTTGCCGCTGCCCACCCTCGTCGTCATGGGCGTGTCCGCCTTCCTCGTCCATTACTGGCTGGCCTTGCTGGCGGCGCTCGTGTTCGCTTGCGTGCTGCTGCACCTGGCCTGGCGCCGCTGGCCCGCCTTGCGGCGCAACACACAACTGCGGGCGCTGCGCCTGCCCGTGTTCGGCCCGCTTCTGCGCAAGGCGGCGATCGCCCGCTGGACACGCACCCTGGCCGCCATGTTCGCCGCTGGTGTGCCGCTGCTCGACTCGCTCGGCCTGGTGGGCGCCGCCTCCGGCCACGCGCTGTACCAGGAAGCGACAACGCGCATCGAGCGTGAAATCCGCGCCGGCGGCAGCCTGGCCCTGGCCATGGAACACAGCGCCGTGTTTCCCCCGCTGCTCACGCAACTGGCCCTGATCGGCGAGGAATCGGGCGCCCTCGACGCCATGCTGTCGCGCGCGGCCGACATCATCGAGGCCGAGATCGACGTCACCGTGACCACGCTCTCGGCCCTGCTGGAACCGGCGCTGATGGTGGTGCTGGGCGTACTCGTCGGTTCCCTCGTGATCGCCCTGTATTTGCCGATTTTCAAGCTCGGGGCCGTGATTTGACCGTTCGTCCTGCGCAAAACATCCCCATGCACCGGCAGATGTTTTACACTGCGGCAGTGCCAGGCAATGTTTGCGCGGCAACATCATCACCTCAGACAACTCCACCATGCTGCAAGATACCCTGCTGTTCGCCGCGCCCGGCAACCTGCCCGTCGCCCTCGTCGCCGCCCTGTTCGGCCTGATCGTCGGCAGCTTCCTCAACGTGGTGATCCACCGCGTGCCGAAAATGATGCAGCGCGACTCCGATAATTACGTGGCGGAAGAAAGCGGCTTGCCCTTGCCGCACACGGACCGCTACAACCTGATGCTGCCGCATTCGAACTGCACCGCCTGCGGCCACCGCATCACGGCCATGGAAAACATCCCCGTCATCAGCTACCTGCTGCTGCGTGGCAAGTGCAGCGCCTGCAAGGCGCCGATCTCCGTGCGCTATCCGCTCGTCGAGCTGCTGACGGGCGCGCTGTCGGCCCTGTTGATCTGGCACTTCGGCAGCGGCTGGACGGGCCTGGCCACGCTCCTGTTTGCGTATTTGCTGATCGCCATGACCTTCATCGATGCCGATACGCAAATGCTGCCCGACGACCTCACCTTCCCCCTGCTGTGGGCCGGCTTGCTGGTCAATATCAACGGCACTTTCGTGCCCCTGCAAGAGGCCGTCATCGGCGCGGCCGCCGGCTACCTGGCCTTGTGGGCCGTGTACTGGGCCTTCAAGCTGGCGACAGGCAAGGAGGGAATGGGCTATGGTGACTTCAAATTGCTGGCGGCGCTCGGTGCGTGGCTGGGCTGGACCATGCTGCCGACGATCATCTTGTTGTCGTCGCTGGTGGGCGCCGTGGTCGGCATCGGCCTGATCGTGTTTGCCAAGCGCGGGCGCGACAAACCGATCCCGTTCGGCCCCTACCTGGCGGCGGCGGGCCTGATCGCGCTGCTGTACGGCGCGCCCCTGTCGCGGCTTACACTGGGCCTGACCGGCTGACCTGCGCAGCACTGCGCCCCTATGGATAAATACATGCAACGACAAAACGCCCCTTATTTCAGCGTCGGCCTCACCGGCGGCATCGGTTGCGGCAAGAGCACGGTGGCCGACATGTTCGCCGCGCGCGGCGCCTCCATCGTCGACACCGACCACATCGCCCACAGCCTGACGGCGCCCAATGGCGCCGCCATGCCGGCCCTGGTGGCGGAATTTGGCGCCGGCTACACCGATGCGCGCGGCGCCCTCGACCGCAGCAAAATGCGCAAGCTCGTGTTTTCCGACGCTGCCGCCAAGGCGAAACTGGAAGCCATCCTGCATCCGCGCATCCGCCAGGCCACCCTGGCGGCGGCAGAAGCAGCCACGGGCAGCTACGTGATCTTTGCCGTACCCCTGTTGGTCGAGTCCGGCGGCTGGGTGGAGCGGGTCAACCGGGTACTGGTCATCGATTGCCTGGAAAGCCTGCAAGTATCGCGCGTGATGGCGCGCAATGGCTTATCGGAAGAACAAGTCAAAGCCATCATGGCCACGCAGGCCACGCGCGCCATGCGCCTGGCGGCGGCGGACGATGTGATCGACAACAATGGCGATTTGGCGTCTTTAGAACCGCAGATTGCCCAGTTGCACGATTTATATCTGGCATTTTCAAAAAGAATGGCTGGAATGGCCCCGCAACGTTTGTAATTTGTCGACGCTTGGTTCAAAATCACGGGATTGTTTGCAGGTCCTTACTTAAGGGAATTATTTTGATTGTCTACGAATACCCTTTCAACGAACGCATACGTACCTTGTTGCGGCTGGAAGACCTGTACGACAAATTCAAGTTCTTCATCCAGCAAGAGCATGCAATGCAGCACCATGTTGCCTTGGCAACTATTTTCGATATGCTCGAAGTGGCGGGTCGCGCCGACCTGAAGTCCGACCTGCTGCAAGAACTCGAGCGCCAGCGCCAGAGCCTGCTCGGTTACCGCAGCAATCCGAACGTGGAACCGGAAACCTTGGACGCCATCCTCGGTGAACTCGACAGTGTCAGCGGTGCCCTGGTGGCGGCGCAAGGCAAGACGGGGCAGAATATCCGCGACAATGAATGGCTGATGAGCATCCGCGGCCGCACCATCATCCCGGGGGGCGCCTGTGAATTCGACTTGCCGTCCTACTTTGCCTGGCAAAAACGCAGCTCCGAACAGCGCCTGACCGATATCCACGCCTGGTTCGCCCCGCTGGCACCGCTGTTTGATGCGCTGGCCCTCGTCTTGCGCCTGCTGCGCGATTCCGGCGGACCCGTTAAACTGATCGCCAATGGCGGCAGCTACCAGCAAATGCTGCAAGGCAAGGTGTACCAGATGCTGCGCCTGAGCCTCGATGAAAACAGCGGCGCCATCCCGGAAATTT
Organism: Massilia sp. LMS1-1-1.1; assembly: GCF_040815535.1. Taxonomy (NCBI): domain Bacteria; kingdom Pseudomonadati; phylum Pseudomonadota; class Betaproteobacteria; order Burkholderiales; family Oxalobacteraceae; genus Massilia; species Massilia sp. LMS1-1-1.1. Next base: position 19,758 of record NZ_JBFPNG010000003.1, read on the forward strand.
CCGCCAACAAATACATGCTGTGGGTACGCTTCACTACCCAGGGCGGCGACTTGAAGCCCAAGCCGCTGGAAGAAGATGTCCCGTTCGAGCTCACGCTCTGTAATTTTTAACTGTTACTTATTTGCCCCATCATGACCGTCGTTAACTGCCCTACCTGTGCCGCCAAAGTCGAATGGACTGAAGCCAACAAATTTCGCCCCTTCTGCTCGGAACGCTGCAAGCAGATCGACCTGGGTGCCTGGGCTGAAGAGAAATACACGATCCCCGCCGCCGACCCGTTCGAAGACCCATTGGCGGACGAAGACAACAAGCCGCAGTAAGCCGCACCAAGCCTCAAATAAACGGATTTTCCAGGCGCAGTCCCTGCGCCGCGAAACTGTCGAGCCTGCCGCTGACCACCGTCAAGCCATAGGCGATGCCCATCGCCGCGATCTGCCCATCGACGCCATGCGCGTGGCCGCAGCCATGCAGGCGCGCGCACACGAGCGCGCAATCGAGGTCGAATTCCAGCAGCCGCGGCGCATACTCAGCCAGCACGGCTTCCAGCCAGCCTTCCAGCGCCAGTGCTTCCAGCGCCGCTTCGCGCCGCCAGCTGCGCTGTATGCCGGCGCGCAATTGGGCGATCACCTGCACCGGCACATAACGCGCCTCGGGCGCCACCCGCTCGAAAAAATCCGCGACACCTGGTGGCGCGGCGCTGCCCTTACGCGCTGCAACGATCACATCCGTGTCGACCAGGTAGGCGGGCATAGGCATGGCGTATCAGGGACGACGCTCGAAATCCACGTCCAGCCCCACGTCGGGCATGCTGCGCAAAATATCGTCGAGCGGACGCTTCGGCAAGGGCCGCAAGGCGCTGCGCAAGATGTCGCGGTGCTCGTCCTCGATGCTGCGCCCATGCGCGCGGGCACGCTTGTGCAAGGCGGCAATCAGCAATTCATCGGTATCGGTAAAGGTCAGTGTCAGCGGCATGCGAAACTCCCCGGTGCGTGATGAAAGCACTGTAGCGCAAAGCGCCGACTATACAAGGAGAGTCACAGCAAAGCTTGCGCCAGCACGCAGCATGGTGCTGCACGCTGGCACAAGTGGAGATCAGGCAGGTGCCAGCGATTCCCGGCGCACCTCGTCCAGCCATTCCAGCAGGGGAATGGTGGCCGGCAGCAAGGGTTCCACGCCGACCGTACCCTGCCAGGCGAACGCCTGCCCTTCCAGGCTTTGCGGCTCGCCCCGCCATTCGCGGCTGATATAGAAATGCAGGCGCACATGGGCGTGTGGATACACATATTCGACCCCGCACCAGGCTTCGGCACTGTCGATATGCAGGCCCAGTTCCTCGACAAACTCGCGTTTCAAGGCGTCAAGAATGGCTTCGCCCGGTTCGACTTTACCGCCAGGAAATTCCCAATAACCGTCATACGGCTTGCCGGCCGGACGCTGGCCCAGCAGCACGTCGCCATTCGGCTTCATCAGGATGCCGACGGCGACGTCGACCGGTTTGATTTTCACTTCGCTCATTGCGGCAACTTTCCCGCAGGAAGTTTCCCCGCATAATCGCGCGCGAATTGCCAGGCCACCCGGCCCGAACGGGAACCGCGCTGCAAGGCCCAGCGCAGGGCGTCGCCGCGCGCTGCCGCGATCTGTTCCGGCGTGCAGCCGAACGAAGCGAGCCAGTGGGCCGCGATATCGAGGTAATCGTCCTGCTTGAACGGATAGAATGACAGCCACAGGCCGAAGCGTTCGGACAGCGAGATTTTCTCTTCCACCGTCTCGCCCGGATGCAGATCGCCATCGTCGTCCGTCTTGTAGCTCGTGTTGTCCGACATGCGTTCCGGCATCAGGTGACGGCGGTTCGAGGTGGCGTAGATCAGCACATTGTCCGATTGCGCGGCGATGCTGCCGTCGAGCGCCACTTTCAGCGCCTTGTAGCCGCTCTCGCCCTCTTCGAACGACAGGTCGTCGCAAAAGATGATGAAGCGCTCGGGGCGCGCCGCCACCAGGTCGACGATGTCGGGCAAGTCGGCCAGGTCCGCCTTGTCGACTTCGATCAGGCGCAAGCCCTGGTCGGCGAACTGGTTCAGGCACGCCTTGATCAGCGACGACTTGCCCGTGCCGCGCGCGCCTGTCAGCAGCACGTTGTTGGCCGGACGGTTGCTGACGAACTGGCGCGTGTTCTGTTCGATCTGCGCTTTTTGCGTACCGATGTTGTGCAAATCATCCAAGGCGATGGACGACACATGGGTCACGGCCTGCAAATAAGGAAGCGCACCCTGGCGCCGGCGCCAGCGGAAGGCAAAGCTATTCCAGTCGGTCGCCGGCAAGGCCGGCGGCAAGATCGACTCGAGGCGCGCCAGTACCCGCTCGGCGCGGATCAGGAATTGATCGAGGCCGGTCATGAGCGGTAGTCGGCGTTGATCGACACGTAGTCATGCGACAGGTCGCACGTCCACAGGGTGGCCGTGGCATCGCCGCGCGCCAGCTTGACGCGGATGGTGATTTCGCTTTGCTGCATCACGCGCTGGCCATCCTGTTCCTGGTAGTCGGGGTTGCGGCCGCCATTCTTGGCCACCCACACGTCGTCCAGGTACAGGTTCAGCTGGCCCACGTCCAGGTCGTCCACGCCCGCATAGCCGATGGCGGCCAAGATGCGGCCCAGGTTCGGATCGGACGCGAAGAAGGCCGTTTTCACCAGCGGCGAATGGGCGATGGAATAAGCGATCTTGCGGCACTCTTCCACGTTGCGGCCGTCTTCCACGGTCACGGTCATAAACTTGGTAGCGCCTTCGCCGTCGCGCACGATGGCTTGCGCCAGGAAAGTCGACAGTTCGGTGACGGCGGCAGCCAGTTCCGCATAGTGCGGCGAATCGATGGAATCGATGACCAGGTTGCCGGCACCCGTGGCCACCAGCATGAACGAGTCATTGGTGGACGTGTCGCCGTCGATGGTGATGCAGTTGAACGATTTGTCGGCCGCCTGTTTCACCAGCTGGTCCAGCACCGGCTGGGCCACGGTGGCGTCAAACGCGAGGAAACCGAGCATGGTGGCCATGTTCGGCTTGATCATGCCGGCGCCCTTGCTGATGCCCGTCAGCGTCACCGCATGGCCACCGATGGTGACCGTGCGCGAGCCGGCCTTCGGCTGCGTGTCGGTGGTCATGATGGCTTCGGCAGCCGAGAACCAGTTGTCCGAGGTCAGCGCGGCCACGGCTTGCGGCAAGCCGGCGACCAGGCGTTGCACGGGCAAGGGTTCCAGAATCACGCCCGTGGAAAACGGCAGGATTTGCTGCGGCGTGCAGCCCAGCAGCTCGGCCAGCGCGGCGCAGCTGGCCTGCGCGTCGGCCAGGCCCGATTCGCCCGTGCCCGCATTCGCGTTGCCCGTGTTGACCAGCAGCGCGCGGATCGGCGCGGCGCCGGCCGTCACGGCCGCCAGGTTGGCTTTCGAGATTTGCACGGGCGCGGCGCAGAAGCGGTTCAGGGTGAACACGCCGGCCACGGTGGCCGTCGGCGCCAGTTTCAATACCAGCAAATCCTTGCGGTTGGGTTTCTTGATGCCGGCTTCGGCAACACCGATTTCAATGCCGGCGACGGCTTTCAAGTCGGCGGCGACGGGCTTGGGAGAATTGACGGCCATGGTGAGTTCTTCTGCGAGGGAAAATGGAAGCGCTATTGTAGCGCCTTCGCGGCGCCGGTGAGCATGCGCGCCCACACATGCGCGCCCGCAAATTGAAAAGGCATAAAAAAACGGAGACCGCGGTCTCCGTTTTTGCTCAGGCTGTCAAACCGCCTTATGCCAGCTTGCCGTGGCAAGCTTTGTATTTTTTACCGCTGCCGCATGGGCATGGGTCGTTGCGGCCCACTTTGACGCCCATGCTCACGCTCATGTCGTCGACGTTGTCCATGTTGCCGCCGGCCGCAGGCGCCAGCAGTTCTTCCGGCGCCGCGTTCGGGTCGAATTCGGCGTGCTGGTAGTGCACGTTTTCCACGTGCGACTGCTGCATCGCCTGTTCGGCCGCATCGACTTCTTCGCGCGACTGGATACGTACCGTCATCACGTGTTTCGTGACGTCGTTCTTGATCATGTCGAGCATCTGGCCAAACAGTTCAAACGCTTCGCGCTTGTATTCCTGTTTCGGGTTCTTCTGCGCATAACCGCGCAGGTGAATACCCTGACGCAGGTGATCGAGCGCCGCCAGGTGTTCGCGCCAGTGGCTGTCCACGCTTTGCAGCATGACATTGCGCTCGAAGCCGCCAAACGATTCCTTGCCGACGATATCGATCTTCGACTGGTACACGGCATCGGCCGCGACCAGCACTTTTTCCAGGATCTCTTCGTCTGTCAGGGTCGAATCGGCTTCCAGCAATTGCTGCAACGGCAAATCGAGTTGCCATTCGCCAGCCAGGGTGTTTTCCAGGCCCTTGATATCCCACTGCTCTTCCACCGATTCGTGCGGCACGTATTCGTGCACCAGGTCGGTGAACACGCCGTGGCGCAAGGAAGCGATCATGTCCGAGATGTCGGTCGTTTCCAGCAGCTCGTTACGCTGCTGGTAGATGACTTTGCGCTGGTCGTTGGCGACGTCATCGTATTCCAGCAATTGCTTGCGGATGTCGAAGTTGCGCGCTTCGACCTTGCGCTGGGCCGATTCGATCGAACGCGAGACGATGCCTGCCTCGATCGGTTCGCCTTCCGGCATTTTCAAACGGTCCATCACGGCGCGCACGCGGTCGCCGGCGAAGATGCGCAGCAGCGCGTCGTCGAGCGACAGGTAGAAGCGCGACGAACCCGGATCGCCCTGGCGGCCGGCACGGCCACGCAGTTGATTGTCGACGCGGCGCGATTCGTGGCGTTCGGTGCCGATGATGTGCAAGCCGCCCGCATTGACCACGTGGTCGTGCAGGGATTGCCATTCATCGCGCAAGGTCTGCGACTGGGCTGCCTTGTCGGCGTCGCTCAGTTCAGCATTGGCTTCGATGAATTTGATCTGGTTCTCGACGTTACCGCCCAATACGATGTCCGTACCGCGACCGGCCATGTTGGTGGCGATGGTGATGGCTTTCGGACGGCCTGCCTGGGCGATGATTTCCGCTTCGCGCGCATGCTGCTTTGCGTTCAGCACGTTGTGCGGCAAACCGGCCTTGGTCAGGATGCCTGACAGCAGTTCCGAGTTCTCGATCGAAGTCGTACCGACCAGCACGGGCTGGCCGCGCTCGTAGCAGTCGCGGATGTCGTTCAACATCGCGTTGTATTTTTCCGCCGACGATTTGTAGACCTGATCCTGGCGGTCCTTGCGCTGCAGCGGACGGTTTTGCGGGATCACGACCGTTTCCAGGCCGTAGATTTCCTGGAATTCGTACGCTTCGGTATCGGCCGTACCCGTCATGCCGGCCAGCTTGGCGTACATGCGGAAGTAGTTCTGGAAGGTGATCGAGGCCAGGGTCTGGTTCTCGTTCTGGATCTTGACGCCTTCTTTCGCTTCGACGGCCTGGTGCAAGCCATCGGACCAGCGGCGACCCGTCATCAGACGGCCCGTGAATTCATCGACGATCACCACTTCATTGTTCTGCACCACATAGTGCTGATCCTTGAAGTACAGCGCATGCGCGCGCAGGGCCGCATACAGGTGGTGCACGAGGGTGATGTTGGCCGAATCGTACAGCGACGCGCCTTCCGGCAGCAAGCCCATTTCCATCAGGATGCCTTCGGCCTTTTCGTGGCCGGCTTCCGTCAGCAGCACCTGGTGCGCTTTTTCATCCTTGGTGTAGTCGCCCGGCACTTCAACCTTGCCCTTGCCATCCGGCGTTTCTTCGCCGATCTGCAGGGTCAGGCGCGCAGGCACTTCATTGATCTTGTGATACAGGTCCGTATGGTTCTCGGCCTGGCCCGAAATGATCAGCGGCGTACGCGCTTCATCGATCAGGATCGAGTCGACTTCATCGACGATGCCGAAGTTCAGGCTGCGCTGCACGCGTTCGCGCGCTTCGTAGACCATATTGTCGCGCAAGAAGTCGAAACCGAATTCATTGTTGGTGCCATAGGTGATGTCGGAGTTGTACGCCTGCTGCTTGGCGCTGTGCTCCATCTGCGACATGTTCACGCCAGTCGACAGGCCCAGCCATGCATACAGGCGGCCCATGGTTTCGGCATCGCGCTGCGCCAGGTAATCATTGACGGTGACGATATGCACGCCCTTGCCCGACAGGGCATTCAGGTAGGCGGGCAAGGTTGCCATCAGGGTCTTGCCCTCGCCCGTGCCCATCTCCGCGATCTTACCGAAATGCAAGACCATGCCGCCGATCATCTGCACGTCGAAATGGCGCATGCGCAGGACGCGCTTGCTGGCCTCGCGGCAGACGGCAAATGCTTCCGGCAACAAGGCATCGAGCGATTCGCCAGCGGCGATGCGTTCCTTGAAGGCAGGCGTTTTCGCTTGCAGCTCGGCATCCGACAGCTTTTCGATGGCCGGCTCGAGCGCATTGATCTCGCGTACCGTTTTTTGGTATTGCTTGAGCAGCCGCTGGTTGCGGCTACCGAAAATCTGGGTCAGTAATGACATGCTTGAATTCTTGAAAAAACGCCGTTAAAAAAAGCTCGGTAGGGAACAACGAGGTAGGTATCGCGTCACCGCACGGAGTTCGACTATGGCAAAAGACGATGATTTTATCATGCGTTCCCGACATGGTTGGGGTAATGCGCCATATAACAATAGCTTAATGACAAACAAATGGCAGAAATTGCGGACATTTTCCATACTGTAAGGCAATACGGCCAGCCCGCCTGCGCCGCACCCGCGGCAGCACTCGTCATGCGCGGGCGAGTGTGCTATGTTTCGGCCATGCGAACTCCCACTTACTCTCCGGCGCCGCGCCGCGGCTACGGCTTCGCCCGTTCCGGCCCGGCCGTCACGGGCGCAACCGATTTTCTGCGCGGCAACGCGACGATGGCCTCATTGATGCCCACCGTCACGCGCCTGGCCGCCCTGCAAAAAGACTGCGCCAAGGCCCTGCCGGCGATGTTCGAGCATTGCGACATCCTGCAATTCGAGGGTGGCCAACTGGTGCTGGCCACGCCGAACGCGGCGCTGGCGGCCAAGCTCAAGCAGCAATTGCCGAAGTTGCAAGGGGAATTGGAAAGAAAGGGCTGGCAGATTTCAGGCATCAAGCTGAAAGTGCAAGTCATCAAGAGCATCGCGCCCATCGTGCATACACGGGCGCTGGTCTTGCCGGAAAAAGCCATGTCGGCCCTGGAAGAACTGAGCACGGCCCTGCCCGCGTCGAAACAGAACGAGCAATTGATCGCGGCGCTGCGCAACATGGTGCGCCACCACCGCGAACCAAAGGACTGAGAATAACGGCGCTAAATTAACGCATATCGCGTAGGTCGGACTAGGCCCTTCGGGCCGTAATCCGACAACACCACGATCAGTGCCAACATGGTTGTCGGGTTACGCGGGGCGTCGCCCCGCTCATCCGACCTACGTCAGCGACCACTCGCGTTCCATTTGACGCAGATACGATTGCGGCGCCGCCTCGTTCGTGTCGAACGAGACGATTTCATACGCATCGGGCTGCTCCAGCAGCGCCAGCAGCAGCTGGTTGTTCAGCGCATGACCTGACTTGTGCGCCGTGTAGTAGGCGAGCAAGGGGTGGCCGACCAGGTACAGGTCGCCGATGGCGTCAAGGATCTTGTGGCGCACGAACTCGTCTTCATAGCGCAAGCCGTCCGCGTTGAGGATGCGGTATTCGTCCATGACGATGGCGTTTTCCAGCGAACCGCCACGGGCCAGGCCCATGCCGCGCAAGCTTTCCACGTCCTGCATGAAACCGAAGGTACGCGCGCGTGCCACGTCGTGCACATATGACACGTCGCCAAAATCGACGGAGGCGCGCTGCATCGTGCCATCGACGGCCGGGTGGTTGAATTCGATGAAGAAATCAAGCTTGAAGCCGTCGTATGGCGACAAGCGCGCCCATTTTTCCGCGTCGCCCTTGCCGTGACGCACTTCCACGGGCTTGATGACCTTGATGAATTTCTTTGCCGCCTGCTGCTCTTCCACGCCAGCCTGCTGCAGCAGGTAGACGAAGGACGAGGCGGAACCGTCCATGATGGGAATTTCTTCCGCATTCACGTCGATATACATATTGTCGATCCCCAGGCCCGCCGCCGCCGACATCAGATGCTCCACGGTGGACACCCTGGCGCCATCCTTGATCAGCACGGAAGCCATGCGCGTGTCGCCCACGGCCATGGCGCTGGCGGGAAACTCGACGATGGGGTCGAGGTCGATGCGGCGAAACACGATGCCCGTGTCGATCGCAGCAGGACGCAGGATCAGCTCGACCTTGGTGCCGGAATGCAAACCGACACCGATGGTGCGGACCTGTTGTTTGATAGTGCGTTGTTTTAACATGGCACGATTATATCCAGTTGCGGCGTGGAATGCTGACCGGCAAAGAAATGCTAGGGATGCTCACTTTCCACATGCACGGCCTCTCGCCGCACCAGGTAGATGCCGCTGGCGATAATGATCGCCGCGCCAAGCAAGGTATAGCGATCCGGCAGCGCCTGCCACAGCAGCCAGTCTATCGCCACGCCCCAGGCCAGCGCCGTGTACTCGAACGGCGCCACGATTGACGCCTTGCCGGTGCTGAAGGCCTTGGTGATCGCCAACTGCCCAAAGAAGCCTGACAGCGCCAGCACCATCAAGATCGAGCCATGTTCGGCACGCACAGGCACCCAGATATTCCACGCCAGCGTTACTGCGCCAATCGACATCAGCGTCAGCAGCCAGAACATCATCGCCTCGGTGCTGTCGGTGCGCGCCAGCACGCGCGCGCTGATGGCAGACACGGCGTAGCAGGCAGCTGCCACCAGAATCGCCAGCCCGCCCAGCGACAGGAAGCCGGTGCCTTCGGGGCGCAGCACCACCAGCACGCCCAGCAGGCCGACACCAATCGCCACCCACTGCCCGCGGCCCACGTGCTCCTTCAGCACCCACACCGAGAGCGCCGTGATCAAAGCCGGCGCGATGAAAAAGATCGAATATGCCTCGGCCAGCGACAGCGACTTCAGCCCGAAGGCAAAGGTGGTCAGCATGGCGATGCCGAGTGCGGCGCGCAACAGGTGCATTGGCCAGCGTATGCGGAAGATGCCCTTGAACGCACCGCGGTACAGCATGTAGCCGCACAGCAGTGGCAACGAACTGAGCGAGCGCATCGCCGTGACCTGCGTGGCGGGATAATGGGCAGACAGCAGCTTCATGGCGGTATCCATGCACGAGAACATGGCTACCGCAATCAGCATCGCATAGATGCTGTGCAGATTTTCTTGACGAGAAGACAGGGAAAGCTCCTTGACGACCGGTCCGAGGCGGACCACTGGGAACGTCATTATGGCGACGTCCGGAGCCAGCACAGCGGAGGCGCTGCCGGGATTGATTATAGCAAGCCGGCCAGCTCATCAGGGGCGACGACGAAAACAGTGCCTGGATCAAGTACTGCCGCAATCGCGGCGGCGGTGCCTGAAATGCTTGATCCACGTCATCGTTTTTTTAAAAGATGCATGTAAAATGCTTGTTTATAATTTTGCAACGATGGAGAACGAGAGATGGACAGCAAGAAGATAGATACCACCAACGACACGCCGTCGAGCCGCCGCGGCTTTCTCGGCAAGAGCGCCGCACTGGGCCTGGCAGGCGTCACGCTGGGCCTGGCCGGCTGCAAGGAGGAAGCTGCCGCCGGCGGCAAGAGCGCTGCCGCACCGGCCGCACACCACGGCACCGAAATCGCGCCAGGCCAGCTGGACGACTACTATGCTTTCATCAGTTCCGGCCATTCGGGCGAAGCGCGGGTGCTCGGCCTGCCTTCCGGGCGCACGCTCAAGCGCATCCCGGTGTTCAACGTCGATTGCATGGTCGGCTGGGGTATTACCAATGAATCGAAAGCCATCATCGGCACCAAGCCCGACGGCACGCTGAAATACATCACCGGCGACACCCACCATGTCCACGGCAGCTACAAGAACGGCACGTATGACGGCCGCTGGCTGTTCATCAACGACAAGCTGCATTCACGCGTGGCGCGCATCCGCATGGACACCATGGAATGCGACAAGATCACCGAACTGCCGAATGTGGCCGGCTTCCACGGCCTGTTCCCTGACAAGCGCGATCCGGTCGACCAGAAGATTGACTACACCACCCGCGTGTTCTGCGGCGCCGAATTCCATATCCCGCTGCCGAACGACGGCCGCGACCTGGACAATCCGGACAAGTGGGGTGCGTTGTTCAGCTGCGTCAGCGCAGAGACCATGGAAGTGATGTGGCAGGTGCGCGTTGACGGCAATATGGATCTGTGCGCCACCTCGTACGACGGCAAGCTGGCCGCCTGCAACCAGTACAACGTGGAAAACGCCGCCGACCTGAACGGCATGATGGCGGCCGAGCGCGATGCCTGCGTGTTCCTGCATATCGAACGCGTCGAGGCCCTGGTCAAGGCAGGCAAGTTCACCACCATCGGCAGTTCCAAGGTCCCCGTGGTCGATGGCCGCAAGGCTGCCAACGCCGATCCGAAAAGCGCGATCTCGCTGTACGTCCCGGTCAGCAAGAACCCGCATGGCGTCAACGCCAGCCCGGACGGAAAATACTTCGTCTGCTCCGGCAAGCTGTCGCCGACCGCCACCGTGATTGAATTGAGCAAGGTGCTGCAGTGGTTCGACGGTAACGTCAAGGATCCGCGCGACACCGTGGTGGCCGAACCGGAAATCGGCCTCGGCCCGCTGCACACCGCCTTCGACGGCAGGGGCAACGCCTATACCTCGCTGTTCCTCGACAGCCAAGCCGTCAAATGGAATGTGGATGCAGCCATTGCCCAGTTCAAGGGCGACAAAAACGCCAAGGTCATCATCGAGAAGCTGGACGTGCACTACCAGCCGGGCCATAACTACTCATCGATGGGTGAGACCAGGGAAGCTGACGGCAAATACCTCAACTCCGGCAACAAGTTCTCCAAGGACCGCTTCCTGCCAGTCGGCCCGCTGCATCCTGAAACCGAACAGTTGGTGGACATCAGCGGCGCCAGCATGAAGCTGATAGCCGATCACACTGCCTACCCGGAACCGCACGATGGCATTATCGTGCGCCGCGACGTGGTCAAGACGCGCCAGATCCACACCATGACCGACTTCCCGAATGCCGTCACGCCGGAAAACGCCGGCATCGAGCGCAAGGGCAACAAGGTGCATGTGCGTCTGATGTCGCAAGCGCCGGCGTTCAGCATGCCGGTCATCAAGGTCAAAAAAGGCGATGAAGTCACGCTCACCCTGACCAACTACGACAAGGTCGAAGATTTGACTCACGGTTGCGCCATCCCGACCTACAACATCAACTTTATCGTCAATCCGCAGGAAACCAAGTCGGTCACTTTCAAGGCCGATCACGCCGGTGCGTTCTGGTTGTATTGCACGCACTTCTGCCACGCCCTGCATCTGGAAATGCGTAGCCGTTTCCTGGTTGAAGCCTGAGTTGTCCCGCAAGTCCATGCCGGCTGATGCGTCAGCCGGTATGGCATATTCTCATGACGACTACTTTAAAAACCTTGTTCAATTCGCTGGCGTCGTGCTTGATGTTACTGGCTATGCTGGCGCCGCCCATCGCCGCCGCCAACATCTACGACGCTGAACTTTCCTCCGAACTGTTGCACGGCGCCGACCTGTGCGCGCATGCCGCCTGCCGCGACGTGATGCCGCAAGCGCAGCGCTTCTCGCAGCGCATGGGTTCTCCACGCTATGTGCAAGCGCTGGACGCCGGCGGCAAGCTCGTTGGCTACGTTTTCCTGTCAACCGACGTGGTGGACATTCCCGCCTATTCCGGCAAGCCGGTCATTACACTGATCGGCATGGACACCGCAGGCATCATTACCGGCGTGCGCGTGATCAAGCATTCCGAACCGATCCTGCTGGCCGGCATACCGGAATCGGCGCTGCTCAAGTTCATCGGACAATATGTCGGCCTGCGCGGTGACGCCAGGCTGGAAATTGGCCGTGGCGGCGATGGCAGCGTGGGATTGGACGCGATCAGCGGCGCCACCGTGACGGCCATCGCCGAGAACCAGGTAATTTCCCGCAGCGCCTATGAGATCGGCCGCCAGGTCGGCATCTTCACTGCGGCGGCGCGGCCGCCAGCCCGCTTCACGCCGCTCGACGAGCGCCTCAACTGGGGCAAGCTGGCCGACGAGGGCTCGGTCGGCCGCCTGACGATCGCCGCGCGCGAAGTCGGCGCCGACAGCGCACGCGGCGACTACATCGATCTCTACTTCGGCTACCTCAACACGCCGACGCTGGGCAACAGCCTGCTGGGCGAGGACAACTACCAGCGCCTGATGCGCGACCTCAAGCCGGACGAGCATGCGATCTTCGTCATCGCCAACGGCCAGACCTCGTTCAAGGGCTCGGGCTTTGTGCGCGGCGGCATCTACGACCGCATCCAGGTGCGGCAAGATCCTGAAACCTACACCTTCCGCGATACCGACTATCTCAATCTGTATCACCTGCAGCCCGGCGATGTGCCCCAATACCGCGAATCGGGCATCTTCATCGTCCGCTCGAAACACTTCAATCCGGCGTGGCCTTGGACGCTGACGCTGCTGGTCAATCAGTTGGACGCCAAGGGCGCCAAGACCTTCACCCACTACGACCAGACATACTGGCTGCCGGCCCGCTATCTGGAAGGCGGCCATCCGAAAGTGGTGACGGCGCGCCCGGCGTGGCAAAACATCTGGCTGGACCGGATTCCGCAAATCGGCTTCTTCGTCGCCACCCTGTTGTTTACCGCCATCTGGTACGCACGACGCGACCGGCTGGTGCGTGCATCGACGCGCAAGCACAAGCCTTTGATCAGCTGGCCGCGGCTGGTTCTATGGATCATCAGCGCCGGCTTCATCGGTTTCTACCTGAAGGCGCAGCCCAGCATCACGCAGATCATGACCTGGCTCCATTCGCTGATCCATCAATGGCGCTGGGAGCTGTTCCTGTCCGATCCCTTCATCTTCCTGTTCTGGTGGTTCATCATCATCACGGTGCTGATCTGGGGACGCGGCCTGTTCTGCGGCTGGTTATGTCCATTCGGCTCGCTGCAGCACCTGATGCTGAAACTCGGTTCCGCCATCGGCCTGAAACGCTGGCAGAAACTGCTGCCAAAACCACTGCACGACAAGCTGCGCTGGCTGAAGTACGTCATCTTCTTCGGCCTGATCGGCGTATCCCTGTTCTCAATGGAGACGGCCGAACATCTGGCCGAAATCGAACCCTTCAAGACCACTTTCCTGGTCGGCGTATGGAACCGCAGCTGGCCATTCTGGCTCTTTATCGGCGCCATTCTGGGCCTGTCGCTGTTCAGCGAGCGCCCCTACTGCAAATACCTGTGCCCGATGGGCGCGGGCCTGGCGCTGCCCGGCAAGTTCCGTCTGTTCGGTCTGAAGCGCAAGGCAGAATGCACCAGCTGCCACGCCTGCGCCGCCGGTTGCGGCTCGCACGCCATCGACAGCCAAGGCAAAATCGATCAGATGGAATGCATGCTGTGCCTGGACTGCATGGTGATGTACTACGACGATCACGCCTGTCCACCCCTGGTGAAAGAGCGCAAGCGGCGCGCTGCCAAGGGTGAAGCGCTGACGCGTATCGGCGCCGACGGCTACTTCCTTACGCTCGACAGCTTGCGCTCAACGCTGCCGTCGCAAGGCAAGGAAGACGCATGAGGCTGGCGCCTTCCGCCCTGCTGGCGCTGATGCGCGCGCTGGTGCTGGCAGCCATACTGGCCGGCTATGGGCCGGGCCTGGCCGCCGCCGTGCTGGAAGTGGCGCCGGGCATGTCGATCAATGCGGCCATCGCCAGTGCGCAGAAAGGCGACACACTGCTGATCGCACCCGGCAGGTATAACGAACACGTGCTGGTCGACAAGGCGCTGACGCTGCAGGGGCGCAGCCATCCCACCATCAGCGGCCGAGGGTACGGCGACACCATCCGCATCACCGCCCCCGACGTCACCCTGATCGGCCTGATCGTGATCGACAGCGGCGCGGACCTCACTGCGCAGAACGCCGGCATTTATATCGTGCCTGGCGCGCATCGCGTACAGATCAACAACTGTCGACTGGTCGCCAACCTGTTCGGCATCTGGCTGCAAGGCGTTGACGATGCGCGCTTGTTGAACAACACCATCACCGGCCGGCGCGACCTGCAATCGGCGCAGCGCGGCAATGGCATCCAGGTGTACGACACGCGCGGAGCGCGCGTCACCGGCAACGAAATCAGCGGCACGCGCGACGGCATCTATGTCGACGTCTCGCGCGACGCGCAATTTCGCCACAACCGCATCCATCATGTCCGCTACGGCACGCACTACATGAACACCCACCACAGTACCTGGGAAGACAACGAGGTATATCTGAGCCGGGCCGGGCTGGCGCTGATGGAGGTGCGCAGCCTGACCGTGCGCCGCAATATCGCGTGGGGCAATACCGATCACGGCATCATGCTGCGCACCATCCAGGACTCGCTGATCGAAGACAACGTGGTGGCCGGCAACGACCGTGGTTTTTTCATCTATGACGCCGAGTACAACACGCTGCGCCACAACCTGATCATCAATAACCGCACCGGCGTGCACCTGTCGGCCGGCTCGTCGAACAACCAAGTCGATGGCAACGACTTCATCGGCAACCAGGAGCAGGTGCGCTTTGTTGCCGCGCGCGATGTCGAATGGGGCAAACAGGAAGGTAACTACTGGAGCAATTACAACGGCTGGGACCAGAACGGCGACGGCCAGGGTGACGTGGCGTATGAAGCGAACGACCTGGTTGACCGTCTGAACTGGCAATACCCGCTGCTCAAGCTGCTCGGCGCCAGCCCCGCGCTGCAGACGCTGCGCTTTGCCGCGCGTCAGTTTCCGCTGCTGCGCGCGCCAAGCGTAGTCGACCGCCATCCGCGCATGCGCCCGCTCTCACAGAATTGGAAGAAATGGAATGACATCGCTCCCCGCATCGAATACAACTGAAGCCGCCGTCAGCCTGCGCGGCATCCGGCATCGCTACGGCGCGCTCACGGTGCTGCAGGACGTCAGCTTTGACATCGCCCATGGCACCATGTTCGGCCTGATCGGCCACAATGGCGCCGGCAAGAGCACGCTATTCAAGCTGATGCTCGGTCTGATCACGCCCTGCGCCGGCACGCTGCACGTACTGGGACAGAACGCGGCCGAACCTGCCTTTCGCCAGACGCGCCGGCGCGTCGGCTATCTGCCGGAAAGTTTTCTCACCTACGATAACCTGAGTGGCCAGGAAGTACTGCACTTTTTTGCGGACTTGAAGCACATTGCGCGCGCTGCTTGCGCACCGTTGCTCGACCTGGTGGGCCTGACGCATGCCGCCGCGCGGCCGGTACAGGGATACTCCAAGGGCATGCGCCAGCGGCTCGGCCTGGCGCAGGCTCTGCTGGGCGAGCCGGACCTGATCTTCCTCGATGAGCCGACCAACGGATTGGACCCGCAAGGCATCGCCGACTTTTACGCCATCTTGCGCACCGCGCAGGACCGCGGCGCCACCATCGTCATCACCTCACACATCCTGGCAGAGATCGAGCACAGGGTCGACCAGCTGCTCATCATGCAGAGCGGCACGGTGGCCGCGCAAGGCACGCTGAGGCAGCTGCGGACGGGTACCCATGCTCCCCGGATGCTGACCATTACCGCCACGATTGCGCCTGCGCTGCAGGCGGGCGTGCGAGCGGCGCTGGCCGCGTTGCCGCTGGAGCTGGCGCTGGAGGTGCATGGCGAACAGCTGCACGTACGCTGCGCCAGGGCCGACAAGATGGCTGTGCTGCGCCAGCTGGCCGCTTGCGCCGACGACATCGCGATTCAGGAATCGACATTGGAACAAGTATTTCTCGGCTACGGAGGCACCCATGCGCGCACGCATTGAATGGCGCCAGGTCGGCGTGCTGGCCGCAAAAGAATGGCGTGAGCGGCTGCGCAACCGCTGGGTGCTGGCCGTGGCGCTGGTGTTTGCCTTCTTCGCGCTGGCCATCGCCTACTTCGGCGCAGCCCAGCAGGGACAGGTTGGTTTCCACGGCATCGACGCCACTATCGCCAGCCTGTCCAGCCTGGTGATCTATCTGGTGCCGCTGATCGCCCTGATACTCGGCTATGACGCGATTGTCGGCGAGCGTGAGCGCGGCGCGCTGGAACTGCTGCTGTCGATGCCGGTGACGCCGCTGGAAGTGCTGCTCGGTAAGTATCTCGGCCTGGCGGCGGCGCTCACCAGCGCCACCGCGATCGGCTTTGGCGCCGGCCTGCTGCCGCTGTTCTCGCAACTGACTGTGGCCGAGGGCTGGCGCTACGCCCAATTCGTCGCCAGCGCCGTGCTGATGGGACTGGCCTTCCTCAGCATTGCCATGCTGGTATCGGTCAGCACCCGCGACCGCGTCCGCGCCAGCGGCATTGCACTGGCGCTGTGGTTCCTGTTCGTACTGGTGTTCGACCTGCTGCTGATGGGGGTGATGGTGCTCAGCCAGGGCCAGCTCGGTAGCGGTCTGTTCGCCGCCATGCTGATGCTGAACCCGGCCGACGTATTTCGCCTGCTGAACGTGTTCAGCTCGGACCAGGCGCAAGCCATGTATGGCCTGGCCACCGTGATGCCGCAAGGCTGGACCCACCCGGCGCTGCTGTCGGGCGTGATGCTAGCCTGGATTTTTTTACCGTTTTCTATCGCACTCAGGAGATTTTCATGACTATTTTCCACCTGCGCAGGAGCGC
This sequence comes from Massilia sp. LMS1-1-1.1, assembly GCF_040815535.1. Classification (NCBI taxonomy): domain Bacteria; kingdom Pseudomonadati; phylum Pseudomonadota; class Betaproteobacteria; order Burkholderiales; family Oxalobacteraceae; genus Massilia; species Massilia sp. LMS1-1-1.1. The sequence goes on from NZ_JBFPNG010000003.1 coordinate 36,557, forward strand.
GCTGGCCGCACTGGCCACCCTTGCGCTGGCCGCCTGCACATACAGCGCCACCAACCTGCCAGCCATTGATCCGTCCGACGAAGCCGCGTGTGCGCTGGACGGCATGCTGCTGCGCGACTTCCCTGGGCCGAAAGCACAGGTTCGCTTCGCCGACGGCAAGACCAGCTACTTCTGTGACGTAAAAGAACTGCTCGGTGAAATGCTGGCGCCGGAACAGCGTCGCGCCACCAGCGCCTTCTACGTGCAGGACATGGGCAGCGCCAACTGGCAACAGCCGCAAGGCCACTGGATCGGGGCACACGACGCGCTCTATGTATTAGGCAGCAAGGCGCAGGGCTCGATGGGCCCGGCCATCGCCTCGTTCAGCCGGCAGGTGGACGCGGAAGCGTTTGTTCGCAAGGAAGGCGGCCGCGTGCTGCGCTTCAAGCAGATCACGCCAGCCCTGCTGAACGAAGCCAGCGGCGCCATGCCGACGCACGCCATGGCGCATTGAAGCACCACCGCCTGGGCCGGCATTGCCGTTCGGCGGAAAGCGCCGGTCCGTTTTTACCCCGGCATTTGCCGACTTACTTTTGAAAAGAGACAGACCATGAAGAAACTACTTGCACTGGCAGCAATGCTGGCAGCCATCACCTGTGCCACCAGCGCCGCCGCTGCGCCGGACGCCGCCAAAGTTGAGAAAACCTACTCCACCACCTGCCTGGCCTGCCACGGCAGCGGCATCATGGGCGCGCCCAAGGTTGGCGACAAGGCGGGATGGAAACCGCGTATCGCCAAAGGCAAGCCGGCGCTGTACCTGAGCGCCATCAACGGCGTGAAAATGATGCCGCCACGCGGCGGCAATCCAGGCCTGAAGGATGATGAAGTGAAAGCACTGGTCGACTACATGGTCGCCAAGAGCAATTAAGACTGCTGGCCGCCGCCTGCGCGCGGCGGCCACACCCGGAGATATTCCATGTTCACCCGCACGCTGCTGGCGCTACTGCTGTTCCTGACTGCTTGTTCCGGCGAGGAACGCCTCTACAAAACCCGGGGCCACGTGTTCGGCACCACGGTCGACATCACCATCTACGGTGGTTCGCAGCAGCGCGCCGACCTGCTTGGCGCCGAGGTATTGAGAGAATTCGATCGCCTGCACCGTAAATTCCACGCGTGGGAGCCAAGCATGCTCACCGCCCTCAACGACAGCATCGCCAAAGGCGAGCCAATGCGCGCCGACGCTGAAATGGTCGGCCTGCTAAAATCGGCCGAGAAGCTGTCAGTGCGTTCCGGCCTGCTGTTCAACCCCACCATTGGGCATCTGATCAGGCTGTGGGGCTTCCAGAAAAACGACATCGGCGCGCAGGGACCGCCGGCCGCCGAGATCAAGCGCTGGGTCGACGCGCGGCCATCGCTGTCCGACCTGCGCTACAACGGCAACATCATCAGCAGCGTCAACCCTGCCGTCATGATCGATCTCGGCGGCTACGCCAAAGGTTACGCGCTCGACCGCGCCGCAGCGCTGCTGCGCGAAGCGCACGTCAAGGCGGCGCTGGTCAACATCGGTGGCAACGTCATCGCCATCGGCCAGCCCGGTGAACGACCGTGGCAGGTCGGCATCCGCGATCCGCGTGGCGCCGGGACAGTTGCGCAGATCGCTTTGCGCGACAACGAAGCGATCGGCACCAGCGGTGACTATGAACGCTACTTCATGAAGGACGGCAAGCGCCGCCCGCACATCATCGACCCGCGCAGCGGCTACCCGATCGATCTGGTCGCTTCGGTCACCATCATCGCCAGCGGCGGCCGCGACCCTGGCCTGCGCTCGGACGGCCACTCCAAACCGCTGTTCATCACCGGCCCCCGAGACTGGCAAGCGATGGCGGAAAAACTCGACCTGAAAGAAGTGCTGATGGTTGACGCCCAGCGTAATGTCCACATGACAGCAGCCATGCAAGCGCGCATTGCAGGTGCAGAGCGGCACGAGCACGCCGGGACCTGGCAAGCACGCGAGTGACGTCTACGACACAGGCAACAGCATCACCAGCTTCAGTTCATGCTGGCGCGCCAGGTGCAAGGTCACCTGATTGAAACTGAGCGCACCCTGCAGCGGATGCTGGAAGCTGCGCAAGCCGCCATCGCGCCCCAGTACTTGCTGCGCACTCCACCACAGCCGGAATTCCAGGCTGGCGCCGGTCAGTTCCGCGATCAGGCCGGCCAGTGGCGCCTGGTCTGCGTGGCGACCGATATCGGCGCGGAACTCCGCCACCAGGCGGCGCGCACGCTCGGGCCAACCGACGACGAGCTCGCGCGCAGCCGCATCGAGGAACATGAAGCGCAGCTGGTTCGGCGCGCCCTCCCCGGCCTGCAGCCAGCCCGTAAACAAGGTGGACGCGGCCCCGTTCCACGCCACGGCGTTCCATGCGCGGTCGAGGATGTACGCGGGCGCGTCGATGGCGGACACGATGGCGGCCAGTTCGGCGCTGGCAAGTCCACCGCCCTCGCCTGTGCCATGGCTGGGGTCATGCTTGTCGGCCACCTCGAACAGATAGGCGCGCTCGGCCGCGCTCAGCTGCAGCACCTGCGCCAGGCGGGCCAGCATCTTGGCCGAGGCCGATACAGGCCTGCCCTGCTCCAGCCACGTCAGCCAGGTGGGACTGACGTCGCACAGCTGCGCCAGCTCTTCACGCCGCAAGCCCGGCGTGCGCCGCCGTCCGCCACCGGGCAAGCCAGCCATGGCGGGGGTGACGGCTTCGCGCCGGGCGCGGATGAATTCAGCAAGTTTGTTCGACATGAGATGGATGCATGGTAGTGTATATACCAGTATAAGTTATGGTCTTGTTACAGGATAATTTTATCCTTATTCTGCAGGAACTCACCCATCAACAGGAGAAAACCATGCAGCAGCACGATGTCGTTACCGAACAGTTTGGCAAAACAGCCAATGCCTACCTGAGCAGCGCCGTCCACGCGCAAGGCGCCGACCTGGTGCTGATGCAGGAATGCGCGCGCCGCCACGGCAAGCCCGTCGTCCTGGACCTGGGCTGCGGCGCCGGACACGCCAGCTTTGCCGTCGCCCCCGTGGCGCAATCGGTCGTCGCCTACGACCTGGCGCAACCGATGCTCGACGTCGTCGACCACGCCAGGGCGCAACGCGGCTTGCACAACATCAGCACGCAACAGGGCGACGTGGCCCGCCTGCCGTTTGCCGACGCCAGCTTCGACATGGTCGTCACGCGCTTTTCCGCGCACCACTGGAACGACGTTGCCGCTGCCCTGGCAGAAGCGTGGCGCGTGCTGCGTCCGAACGGCACCTTGCTGGTGATCGATATCGTCGCGCCCAAGACAGCCCTGTACGACAGCACCTTGCAGGCGGTGGAAATGCTGCGCGACGCCTCCCACGTGCGCGACTACCGCACGTGCGAATGGGGCGCCAAATTCAACAACGCGGGTTTTAACCACAACTTGCACAGCGTGTGGAAACTGACGATGCAGTTCGACGAATGGGTGGCGCGCATGCGCACGCCAGGCGAAAGAGTGGCGGCCATCCGCAACCTGTTCGATGGCGCGCCCGAGGAAGCGCGCCAGTATTTCGCGCTGCAGGACGATTATTCATTCGATATCGACGCGGCCATGTTCGAGGCGACAAAACCGGTGGTGCAATAAAAAAACGGCGCCAACATGGCGCCGTTTTTTTACATCGTAGATACTGTTATCCCCGTCAAGCAGCGTGCAAGGTCGGATCAAATATTTTTCCCGACCTGAGCACGCCGAATGCTACATGCACCAGCTTGCGCATCATGGCGCCGATGATCAGTTTCTTTGCCTT
>NZ_JBFPNG010000004.1:0-16173 GCF_040815535.1 Massilia sp. LMS1-1-1.1
GCGTTGTGTTTGTCAGCTGCGAAGAAGGAAGAGTATGAAGCATTTCGCTACGTCCGTCAACTCCTTCTTTTTCTCTACTTTACTCAGCATTTGCATGCGTCGTTCAGCGAGGGGGCGAATTATAGCCCTGCCCCGCGCCCGCTGCAAGCGCTATTTTTTCCGCCCTGCGAAACGGTCCCTGGCACCGCACTTGCTTATACAGGCCTATGCACTGTCCACTGATGATAGCAACTCTGGGCCTGGCAGCAACACTGGGGATAGCCCGGTTCGCTTTGCTTTGCTCCCATCTGTGACAGGTGCTACATTATGGAACACTCTCGATATTCAAAAGAGCGCCGCAGTACAGGGCCCAACGGAGGCAACGAGATCATGTATCAACCGTCAGCTACTTACCGTAGCGCACCGTTTTCGTCCATCGCGGACGCGAACATCACACCGGCAGGACAGGACAACGTTCCCGTCATCATTGAAACGTCCCATCAGCGCTCAGTCGCCTTTGGCCTGTCGCCCACGGCCACGCCCGACTTTACGCCGGCGGGCAAATCCGACCTGTCCTTGCTGATCGAGCAAAACCGCCTGCTGCACACGCACGCGCTGCCCGCCATGGAAACCCTGTACCAGCAAATCGTCAACACCCACAATATGGTGATCTTGACGGATGCCAACGGCGTCATCGTGCATTCGCTGGGCGACGATGATTTTCTGGAGAAAGCCAACCGCGTGGCCCTGCAGCCAGGCGTGGCATGGTCGGAGCAAAGCCGCGGTACGAATGCCATCGGCACGGCCATCACGGAAAAAGTACCGACTTTGGTCCATGCGGACCAGCATTACCTGGCGGCCAATCATTTCCTCACGTGCTCCGCGGCACCGATCACCGACCACCGGGGCAACGTCATCGGCGTGCTGGACGTCTCGAGCGACCAGCGCAGTTTCCACAAGCATACGATGGCCCTCGTGCGCATGTCGGCGCTGATGATCGAAAATCAGCTGTTTTCCGCCACCTTTGAAGACGCCATCACCGTGCACTTCCACGCGCGCCCCGAATTCATCGGCACCTTGATGGAAGGCATCGCCTCGTTCACCCCGGGCGGAAGGTTCTTATCGGCCAACAAGAATGGCTTGTTCCAGCTGGGTCTGTCATTTGCCGCGCTGCAATCGCACACGTTCAGCTCCCTGTTCGGCTTGCCCGTATCTGCCCTGTACGACCATTACCGTACGGCCTCACCCGGTTTGCTGAACCTGTGCATGCACAGTGGCGTGCGCGTGTATGGGCGCGCGCAGTTGCGGTTAGCCAATAGTGCCTTCCAGCATGGCTTTGCTGCCAGCACCGACCATAGCGATATCAACGCCGCCCCGGCGCAGGTTCCCGCGCCGGCCAGCCATGCGGCCAACGCTGCACGCCGCCTGTCCGGCCTGCGCTACCTGCGCACGGGCGATCCGCAACTGGAACTGGTGATCGAAAAGGTCAACAAGGTATTGGGACGCGATATCCCCATCCTCGTCATGGGCGAAACGGGCACGGGCAAGGAATTGCTGGCGCAAGCGATTCACAACGATTCGCCACGGGCCATGGGACCGTTTATCGCCGTCAACTGCGCCTCGATCCCGGAAACCCTGATCGAGTCCGAACTGTTCGGCTATGAAGACGGGGCGTTTACGGGCGCGCGCAAGAAGGGCGCCATCGGCAAGATATTGCAAGCCAATGGCGGCACCCTGTTCCTCGATGAAATCGGCGACATGCCGTTTGGCTTGCAGGCGCGCCTGTTGCGCGTGCTGCAGGAACGCATGGTCACCCCGCTGGGCAGCAGCAAATCGATCACTGTCAATGTGGAACTCATTTGCGCCACGAATCACAACTTGCGCGAACGCATGGCCAAGGGGCTGTTCCGCGAAGACTTGTATTACCGCCTGAATGGCCTGGTGGTCAAACTGCCGCCGCTGCGCGAGCGCACGGACCTGGACACGGTCGTGAAAAAAATCCTCGCGACGGAAGCGCCCGATACGCGCTACACGGTGGCGCCGGACATCCTGCGCCTGTTCCACCAGCATAAATGGCCGGGGAACTTCCGCCAGTTGACCAATCTGTTGCGCACGGCCATTGTCATGGCAGGCGACGAACACGAAATCTGTTTGCGCCACATGCCCGACGATTTCCTCGACGATATTGAAATGACGCAAGCAACTGCCGCCAGCGCCAGCACGGACCGGATGATCGCCGCCGGCGCCAACCTGGAAGAGATGGAGCAAAGCGTCATTCTCAAGTCGCTCGATGCCCACGGTGGCAACGTCTCGGCCACGGCGCGGGCCCTGGGCGTGTCGCGCAACACGATCTATCGCAAGGTGCCGCATCTGAAATAAGCTAGAGCAGACGGGAAAAGCCGGGCGACATCTCGCGCCGGCCCTGCTTGTCGATGGTCATCAAGTCGACCCCGTCCATCCGCGCGGCCATCGCATGCGCACGCGCCGCACCCGTCACCATGAAGGTTGTCGACAAGCCATCGGCCAGCATCCCCGTCGGCGCCAGCACCGTCACGCTGGCCAGTTCGCGCGGCGAATCGCCCCTCCAGGGATCAAAGATGTGGTGATGCACGAAGTCGGGCGTGAACGTGCACTCGTAGTCGCCCGATGTGGCCACGCTGCGCCCTTCCACTTTCAAGGTGGCCGCCAGGATTTCTGCATCGCGCGGGTCCTGGATGCCCAAGGTCCACGGGCGGCGCACGGAACGCTGTCCGCGCGCAACGAATTCACCCGTATCCAGCAGTGCGTGCCGTATGCCGCGCGCCTGCACGGCCGCCAGCGCCATGTCCGCCGCGTAACCTTGCGCCAGGCCATTCAAGGTCAGCGCCATGCCGGGCTGCAGGAAACGCACTTCACGTTTGTCCCACGCCAGTTGCCGCCAGCCGACCCGCGCCTGCGCTTCGCGCCGCAATGCTTCCGCAGGCAAGCCGGCCTGGTCTGCCGCCGCGTGAAACAGCTGCCATAAGGGTTGCACAGTGATATCAAACGCACCATCGCTCCATTGCGACAAGGTTTGCGCCTGCGCCAGCACGGCCAGCAGATGGGCGTCCGGCCGGGCCAGGCGGCCGTCACGGTTCAGCTGGAAGACTTGGCTGGCAGGATTGTAAATGCTCATCAGGCGGTCGATATTCCTGGCTGCGTGCAAGGCGTCTTCAATAGCCAGCTCAGCCTGGCGCTGATCGTGGTGCAACACGGTGACGGCGATCGTCGTGCCAAACGCCAGCGCTGCGCCTTGATAAGGGCGCACGCCGGAGGCCGTGGCCGTGCCGCGCGCCATGCTGCCCGGCAAAGACAAGCCCGCCATGCCGGCCACGCTGCCTATCGCTGCGGAAATAAAGGTTCTACGCTGCATTGCTGCTCTCCTCTGCTGTGGCCCGGACAATAGGTATCGTGCGGGCACGCTTGATTTCCAGCATCAAGGGCGCGCATTTTTCATCGCTGGCGTAAATCACCACGCAATCCATGCACTGGAAACATTCACCGTAATCGACCTTCCCGCTTGGCGCGATGGCGTGATGTTCGCAACGGTGGCGGCAAGTCTGGCACGGCGTGCCGCACTCCTTGCGGCGCGGAATCCAGTTGAACAAGCGAAACCGTCCCAGCAGCGCCAGCGCCGCACCGAATGGGCACAGATAGCGGCAAAAGAATTTATAGGAAACACTGCTGAGCAGCAGCAAACCCACGGCATACGCAACAAACGGCCAGGCGCGCACGAAATTCAGGGTAATGGCTGTCTTGAACGGTTCCAGCTCGACCAGCTTGTCCGTGATCTGGCTGAAAAACAGGCTGCTGCCGAGAATGGCCGCCAGCAAGCCATATTTGATCCATTTCAAACGCCCGTCGAGGCGAGGCTTGATCTTCCACTGAGGCAAGCGCAGCCACTGGCCCAGCTTGCCCGTGAATTCCTGCAGCGCTCCAAACGGGCACAGCCAGCCGCAAAACGTGCCGCGTCCCCAGACAAGCAGGCTGAGCAGCACGAACGCCCACAGGATCACCGTCATCGGATCGAACAGGAAAAAGCCCAGGCTGCGCCCCGCCAGCAGCGCCTGGATGACGCCCGTGATATTGACGATCGATAACTGCCCCTGCGCGTAATAGCCGATAAAGCCTATCGTAAACACCAGGAACAGACGGCGAAACCACGCAAATTGGCGGCCATCGCGCACCAGGCGTTTCTGCCACGCCAATGCGCCGGCCAGCAGCGCCAGCCCGGCCAGCAAAAGCAGCAACTCAGCCTTGCGGTTCTTCCACGTGCCGCGCCACGTGGCATCGTCGCCTTGCGGCGCCGTATAAAAATCGGCCGGTAGGCGGTAGCTGACATCCACGTTGCGCGCGATGCGTTCCGGATACACGATGCCTTTGCTGCGCGTGATCGGCAGCGTGAACGCCAGCGGACTGGCCGCATCGAGCCCCGCCTGGCTGATGATGCGCAGTGCGGCGATATTTTCCGTCGGCAATGGCCCCGCATCGGACAAGCTCAACTCCAGGTCCAGGTCGCGCATGTCGATGGGCAAGCTATCTTGCTTCAGCAACAGCCGGTCGGGGACGGTGCCGCGCACGAAATCGTCGCCCAGCACACTGTAGCGCCCGCGCGACATGATGAGGATGGCGTGGTCGCCTTCGTCAAGCCGGTTGCGCAATTTGTTCCAGCTACGTTCCGTCAACAAATTGCGCCCCACCGTGGGAACGGATACATACGCCAGGTAGAGGTCGATGAACACGCCGTCCGGATCGCGCGCGGCTTCCGGTTCGAGTCCGGCTCCGGGACTGCCCGCAAACAAGGTTTCCACGTCCTTATTGCTCAAGCGCACATGCTGGATCAAGCCTTGGTCGAGCATCTGCGCCACGCTGAGTTTCTCGAATACCTCCATGCGGATGCGGGCAATCTGGTCGGGGTCGCGGCCTTGCGCGAAGCCGAGTTTTTTGCGCGACACTTTCAAGGCCGAGGCCAGCACGCTCTGGTTGATGATGCGCACGGAAGCCGTGGCCTTCGACACGCCATCGATATTGGCATGGGTGGCGTCCGGTGCGCGTTTCGTCCTGGCATCGATGGCTATATTCTGTTTCAGCGACAAGCCCTGGTACTGTTTGACGAACTGAAACAGGGGCGCTTCACCGAGGCCGTCGAGAAACACGGGCTCGTGCTGCGACAGCACGGCGACGTCGAGAAAGCTGCCTTTCGGATCGATGGCGATCAGCAAATTGACGGGCACGCCGGAAAAGCCGGGAATGGGCGCCAGGTCCAGCGACTCAAAAACGTAGCCGACCAGCTCGGTGGCCGTGGCGTTTTGGCGGAACAAGGGCCAGACGGGCAAGTCGGCCTCCTTGTCACCGACGACGATGGGCGCAGGAAAACGCCGCGCCAGCTCGGCCTTGGTGAGCACACCGGCCCAGGCCTGTCCCAAGACAAACAGGAATAGCCAGCAGGCTATGAACAAGCGCATTATCCGCATGCATGGTGCTCCGTGCGGCGCCCTGTCGCAAGGCGCCGCGTTGTTGAGTTAGAAGAAAATAATGCCGCCCAGGGACACGCCATTCATCTTCGCTTCGCCGCCGGAAAAACCTTTCGAACGCGTCTGGCCCAGCTCGCCCACCAGGGTGATCGCGCTGTTGAGCGAGTAGTACGCGCCCAGGGTCAGGTTGGCATTCGACTTCAAGCCGCCCGTGCCGGCCGTGTTGTCGTCGTTCTTGCTGATGCCGTAGGACAGGCCCAATTTCAGCTTGTCCGTCGTTTTATACGTGCCTTGCAGCAGCCAGTTCTTCGATTTGGTATCGCCCTGGTCCGCATCGGACAAGATGCCCAGCCCCTTGCCGCCCTGGAAGTTGACCAGTACGCCAGCCGGGCCCATCTGGTACGAGCCGCCCACTTCCACACCGCGCATGGTCAGGTCATCGACACCCGGCGTTTTCGAGGTGAATTTTTGCGACTTCACGCCGAGCCAGGCTTTCAAGCCTTCCTGCGCATACGTCAGCTGCGCCTGCACTTGCGGACTCGACTTCGAAGAATAGGTTGAGCCTGCCACGATGGGCGTATCGGAGACGGGGCTGACCAGCGCCACATCGACGCCAACGCCGCCCGACTTCGGCGAGCTGTACATGATCTGGCCATAGTTGCCCAGATAGGTATAGCCGGCGCCGATATGACCCAGGGTCACGCGGCCCCGCTGCGTGGCCTGCACCGGTGCGCCCGAGCCCAGCAAGGTCATATCGGACAGGATTGCGTTCGCGCCGAAGATGCCGTAGTCGCGGCCCAGCTTGAACGTGCCCATCTGCTCATTGCCAAACGTGAAGAAGGCCTGGCGCACGTCGACCACGCTGTTCTGGCTGATGGCGCTGTCCGTGGCCGTCGAGTTGTAGATGCCGATCAAGGCTTTCACGTCGTACTCGCCCAGCCGCGAGCTCGCCGAGGTGATCAAGCCGTTGGGCAGCAAGCCGTTGCCGATGGTAGTGCGGTCCTTCTCTCCGCCGCAACCGAGCGCCTGGCCGCCCAGCGCCAGCCCGCCCACCGCATCGCCCGAACACGATACTTGCGTGTAATAGGCGTTGACGATGCCACCCACCGACACGGTCCAGTCGCCAGCCTTGATATCGACGGCTTGCGCCTGTCCTACCGCTGCGATTGTCATGACACCGAGGCTCCCCAGCTTGATCCATGTGTTCATTTCTTCTCCTCTTTCTTCTCTGTTTTTAGTGTGCACACCAGTGATTGATGTACCTCAAGCTTTGGCAATAAGCGTGCCCAGCAAGCCTCAGAGGGAGAAAGAAAAAAAGCGTATTGAACGTGTGCAGCGGCGGATCAATCGCCACTGACAGTGTTCATTTTTTGACCGCAAGTATGCGTATCGGCCATCCAGGTAAACAAAAAACTGACGGCCTGGGCCGTCAGCAAAAAGAAAACACCCGGCGGACAGGGAGACACCCATCCGTGTGGCCCGGGTGCTTCACCCCGTTACTTCGATGCCAGCTTGAAGACCCACACGGAACCGCCCTGCTCCAGGAAATTGACCTTCTTCGCCACTTCGCCGCCCCACAGCGGCACTGCGCCACCCCAGCCTGATACGACGGCCACATATTGCGTGTCGCCATCCTGCCAGGTGACGGGCGGCGCCACGACGCCGGAGCCCGTCTGGAATTTCCACAGCTCCTTGCCCGTCTTCGCATCGACGGCTTTCAGGAAACCTTCCGGCGTGCCGTAGAAAACCAGATTGCCAGCCGTACTCATCACGCCGCCCCACAGCGGCGCGTTGTTCTTGATTTCCCAGACGATCTTGCCCGTCTTCGGATCGACGGCGCGCATGGCGCCGATATAGTCGTCAAACAAAGGCTTGATGGTGAAACCGGCACCGAGGAAAGCGCCGCCCTTCTTGTAACTGATCGGCTCGTTCCAGATATCCATGCCCCATTCGTTCGCCGGCACGTAGAACAGCTTGGTTTGCGGCGAGTAGGCCATCGGCATCTGGTTTTTGGCGCCGAGGAAAGCGGGCGCGGCAAACACGGTCGTACCCTTCTTGCCTTCCTCTCCCTTGGTCGGGTCGCCGGGGCGGCCTGCGGGAATGAAGTTCGGCCGGCCCGTCTTCAGGTCGATGCTGCTGGCCCAGGTGATTTTCTTCACAAACGGAAAGGCGTTCTGCAGCTTGCCCGTGTTGGCGTCGATCACATAAAAGAAACCGTTGCGGTCGGCCTTGCCGCCGTAGCGCTTGCCATCCATATCGAAGGTGACGAATTCGTTGGCGCCGTCAAAATCCCAGGCATCGTTCGGCGTGTTTTGATACGCCCACTTGATCTGGCCCGTTTTCACGTCGAGCGCCACGGTGGACGACGAGTACAGATTGTCGCCGGGGCGCAAGTGGCTGTTCCATGGCGCCGGGTTGCCGGTGCCAAAGTAGGCGAGCTTGGTTTGCGGATCGTAGGTGCCGCCCATCCATGTCGAGGCGCCGCCCGTTTTCCACAGATCGCCGGGCCACGTTTTGTTCGCGGTGCCGGACACGCCATTGTCGATGGCCTTGCCATCCTTGTCGTAGCGGTGGCCCATATGGCCCTCTACCGTCGGACGGCTCCACACGAGGTCGCCCGTCATCGGGTTACGCGCTTCGACCCGGCCCACGATACCGAATTCGCCTCCCGACACGCCCGTCAGCAGCAAGCCTTCGGCGATCAGCGGCGCGGCCGTCATCGAGTAGCCGGCCGCATAATCGTCGACCTTTTCTTTCCAGACGATCTTGCCCGTGTTCTGGTCCAGCGCCACGAGATAGGCGTCGAGCGTGCCGAAAATCACCAGGTTGCCGTACAGGGCCGCACCGCGGTTGACCACGTCGCAGCAGGGCATGATGCCGTCCGGCAAGCGATGCTCATATTTCCACAGCTTGGCGCCCGTTTTCAAGTCGACGGCAAAGATGCGCGAATACGATGCCGTGACGAACATCTTGCCGTTGTGAATCAGCGGCTGCGATTCCTGGCCACGCTGTTTTTCGCCGCCAAACGAGAACGACCAGGCCGGCACCAGCTTGGCCACGGTCTTGTCATTGATCTGCGTCAACGGCGAATAGCGCTGGCCCTGCGTGCCCATGCCGAACGACAGGACGCTGGCCGGATTTTTCGCCGTGCTGTCGAGCATGGCATTGGTGACATTGCCCACGTCGGCCGCCTGGGCCAGCGATGCCAGACCCAAACCGATGACGATCCCCATGATTTTTTTCTGCACAATCATCTCCCTCTGTTTTATTAGTATGTGTGTCAAGTCTTGCGGTGTTCATGCGGCTGGGCATGCAGCAAGGCGCACTCTTCATCGGTGAACAGGCGCGAACGCGTCAAGAAGCGCTTGCCCGTGCCGTTGTCGAGTGAAAACATGCCGCCATTGCCATCAACCACATCGATAATCAACTGGGTATGCTCCCAGTACTCGAATTGCTCGAGTCCCATGTAGAACGGTGTGCCATTCAAATTGCCGAGATAGATGTCGGTATCGCTGACATCGAACTCGCCCAGCGCGTAGCACATGGGCGCGCTGCCGTCGCAGCAACCGCCCGACTGGAAAAACATCAGCGGGCCGTGACGCTGGCGCAACTTGTCCATCATTTCCAGTGCCGCATCGGTGGCGACCACCCGGGCAATTGCTGCACTCATGGCATCCCTTTCTGCGCGCCGCGCTTGGACGACAGGCGCGGCGCGTGTACCGGTTTAGAAGAAGCCCAGCGCTTTCGGGCTATAGCTCACCAGCAAGTTCTTCGTTTGCTGGTAGTGATCGAGCATCATCTTGTGGTTTTCGCGGCCGATACCCGATTGCTTGTAGCCGCCGAACGCGGCGTGAGCTGGATACAGGTGGTAGCAATTGGTCCACACGCGGCCCGCCTGAATGGCGCGTCCCATACGGAAGGCGCGCGAACCGTCGCGCGTCCACAAGCCGGCACCCAGGCCGTACAAGGTATCGTTGGCAATCGCCAGCGCGTCGGCCTCATCCTTGAAAGTGGTCACGGACACGACCGGTCCAAAGATTTCTTCCTGGAAGATGCGCATCTTGTTATTGCCCTTGAACACGGTCGGACGCACGTAGTAACCGCATTCCAGGTCGCCCGCCTGCGTGTTGCGCTCGCCGCCGGCCAGCACTTCGGCGCCTTCCTGGCGGCCGATGTCGAGGTAGGACAGGATTTTCTCCAGCTGCTCCTGCGACGCCTGCGCGCCGATCATGGTGGACGAATCGAGCGGATTGCCCTGCTTGATGGCGGCCACGCGCTTCAGGGCGCGTTCGATGAATTTCTCGTAGATCGATTCCTGGATCAGCACGCGCGATGGGCAGGTGCACACCTCGCCCTGGTTCAGCGCGAACATGGCAAAACCTTCCAGGCACTTGTCGAAATACTCATCGTCCGCATCCATCACATCTTCAAAGAAGATGTTCGGCGACTTGCCGCCCAGCTCCAGGGTGACGGGAATCAGGTTTTGCGCGGCATAACCCATGATCAAGCGGCCCGTGCCTGTTTCGCCCGTGAAGGCGATCTTGGCGATGCGCTTGCTCGATGCCAGCGGCTTGCCCGCTTCCAGCCCGAAACCGTTGATGATGTTCAGCACGCCCGGCGGCAGCAAATCGCCGATCAGCTCGATCAACACCATGATGGACGCCGGTGTCTGCTCGGCCGGTTTCAGCACCACGCAATTGCCAGCGGCCAAGGCTGGCGCCAGTTTCCACACGGCCATCAAAATCGGGAAATTCCATGGGATGATCTGGCCCACGACGCCGAGCGGCTCGTGGTAGTGGTAGGCATAGGTTTCCGCATCGATTTGCGCGACGGAACCTTCTTGCGCGCGGATGCAGCCGGCGAAATAACGGAAATGGTCGATGGCCAGCGGGATGTCGGCGTTCATCGTTTCGCGGATCGGCTTGCCGTTGTCGATGGTTTCCGCCGTGGCGATCAGGCTCAGGTTCTGTTCGATGCGGTCGGCGATACGGTTCAGGATATTGGCGCGCTCGGCGGGCGACGTCTTGCCCCAGGCATCCTTGGCGGCATGGGCCGCGTCCAAGGCCAGCTCGACGTCTTCCGCCGTGGAACGGGCGATTTCGCAAAATGGCAAGCCCGTGATCGGCGTGATGTTAGGAAAGTATTCACCTTTTACCGGGGCAACGAATTTGCCGCCAATGTAATTGTCATAGCGTTGTTTGAAGGGATTGGCTACGCCCAGTTTGCTGATGTCTGCGAGATTCATGTCGTCCTCTATCGGGTTAATTAGAATGGAATTGCTGTAATTAAAATCAAACGTCCTGGTACAGATGGGGTGAGTACACGGAGTCTTCCGCAAATGCCGTGCCAGCTCGGCATCCCACTACAAACTTAGCCGCTTTTATCCCTGTTACAAGGGCGTAACATCAATACCGGTACACTTTTCAGCACATGCACCGGGGCTTGGGTGAAAGGCGTGGGCCTGTTTGCGTTTTGAACAAGCTGGCGGCGTCCTGTTCCAATTCGGGCCAGCCCTGCGACATCTCCGCTGCGCCGCTGCACAATGGAACAGGTGTACCAGACTGGAACACCTGCTCTGTGCCACCAAGGAATCAACGAATCACCACGCCCCATGGCAATTCACCTACGGCAATATCGGCCACCTTGCGCGCGCTGGCCGTGTCGATGACGGAAACGCTGTTCGAGCGGCCATTGGCCACATACAGCTTGGCGCCATCGGGCGTGATGGCCATGTTCCATGGGCGCTTGCCAACGGGAATGGTGGCCGTCACCTCATTGCTGGCCGTGTCGATCACCATCACCGTGCCATCGATACCATTCGAGACATACACTTGCTTGCCGCTGGGATGGACCACGATGCCATTCGCATTCTTGCCAGCGGGAATGGTGGCAATGGCCTTGCGCGCGGCCATGTCGATGACGTAGACGGCATTGACCAGTTCGCACGCCACGTAGGCGCGGCCCGAGTCCGGACTGAAACCGATGCCGCGCGGACGCAGTCCCACGGCGATGGACGCCACCTGGCGGCGCTGCGCCACATCAATGACATCGACTTGTTCGGCCTCTTCCGCGCTGACCAGCAGCCAGCGCCCATCGGGGCTGAAGACGGCATGTTCCGGGTTGCGTCCCTGTACCTTGATATCGGCGAGCAAGCTACCGGTATGCCCATCGAGCAAGGCCACGCTATTGTTTTCCTCGACGGCCACGGCCACGTGACTACCATCTTGCGAGGCGCTGACACCTTCGGGCGACTTGCCCAGCGCCACCTTACGCACGGGTGCGTCGCCAGCGTTATCGATCAGCAACAAGGCACTGCTGGCGGCGTCCGTGACAAACAATTGCCGCCCGGTGGGATCGGCGGCGATGCCGCGCGGACGCTTGCCGGCTGCAATCTGGCGCACTACCTGGTCGGTCGCCGTGTCGATCACGCTCAAGGTGCCCGATTTTTCATTGGGAACATAAGCAAATGGAGCGGCCTGGAGGGCGCTGCTGGCGAGCGCAGGCAGCAGCCAGCACACCTGGCGCAAGCGCGGGAAGAAGTTGGGCATAATCACCTTTCGATGGCAAAACACAGGAAAAGCGCGCGGCATCGGCGCATCTGAACATTGCTGTATGCAAACGCCGTGCCACTGACACGCGTATAATTTCAGCCCACCAATGGAGACATGGCAGGCATATTGCTTGATACAACTATGCAGACCTGCGCCGCGCACGCGACCAAAGCAGGCTTTTATTCACATTGGAGAATCCGCATGCAGCACCGTTTCCGCCTGAACACCATCGCCAGCCTGTTTGTCGCCGGCAGCGCTACCCTCGCCCCCCACGTCTTTGCCGCCGAGGCAGCTGCCCCGGCCAACGGGCAACTGATGGATACGGTGGTCGTCAGCGGCAGCCGCATCGCCCACCCCAGCCAGGAAGTGCCGGCCTCGATCGACGTCGTCGACAGCGCCCGCATCCAGGATGGCCAAATCCGCGTCAACGCGTCGGAAGCGCTGGCCGCCGTGCCGGGCCTGGTCGTGCAAAATCGTCAGAACTATGCGCAAGACTTGCAGATCTCGTCGCGCGGCTTCGGCGCACGCTCGGCCTTCGGCGTGCGCGGCGTCAAACTGATCAGCGATGGCATTCCTGCCAGCATGCCGGACGGCCAAGGCCAGGCCGCCACCTTCAACCTCGATACGGCCGAGCGCATCGAAGTGCTGCGCGGACCGTTTTCTGCCATCTACGGCAACCACTCGGGCGGCGTGATCCAGCTGTTTTCCAAGGATGGGCAAAATCCTCCGTCCGTCGAATTGAATGTGGTGGGCGGCAGCTACGGCACCAACAAAGTGGACTTGACGGCGCAAGGCCAGGCAGGCGGCATCGGCTACGTGCTCGACGGCTCCCGCTTCCGCACGGACGGCTTCCGCGACCACAGCGCCGCCACACGTGAACAGGCATTCGGCAAGATCACCGTCAAGCCGACTGCGGACAGCAAGCTGACCATCGTCGCCAATAGCCTGCATCAAGGCAACACGCAAGATCCGCTGGGCGCCACCTGGCCCACGTTTGCCCGCGACCCGCGCGCTGGCGAAACCGATGCGAGCGACACGCAAAACCCGAAGCGCACCCTGGCCGAGCGCTACAACACGCGCAAGAGCATCGACCACCAGCAAATCGGCGCCACCTATGAACAGTCGTTCGGCGATGACCGCCTGCATGTGATGGTGTATGGCGGCAACCGCGACGTGATCCAGTACCAGGCTTTTACCAAAGGCTTCCAGGCGCCGGCCAGCCATTCAGGTGGCGTGGTCGACTTCCAGCGTGAGTTCTATGGCATCGATACCAACTGGCTGCACGTGAATCAGCTGGCAGGCGGCAAGCTGAGCACCACCATCGGCATCGATTACGGCCGCTCCAGCGATGACCGCACCGGCTATGAAAATTACATCGGCAACACGTTTGGCGTGAAAGGCAAGCTACGCCGCGACGAGCAGGACGTCGTCTCCAGCCTCGATCCGTATCTCCAGATGGAGTGGCAAAGCGGACCGTGGCTGCTCAGCGCAGGTGTGCGCTACAGCAAGATGAAAGTGTCAGTCAACGACCACTATCTCAGCAATGGCAACGACAGCGGCAGCCTGGAGTTCAGCCACACGACACCTGTGCTGGGTCTGCTGTATAAACTGACGCCGAACGTCAACGTGTACGCCAGCGCCGCGCGCGGCTTCGAAGCGCCCACCTTGAATGAACTGTTTTACTCGGGCACGGGCGGCGGCTTCAATTACCAGCTGAAACCGGCCACCAGCACCAACCTGGAAGCAGGCATCAAGGCCAGAATCGCCAACAACACCCACGTAAACGCGGCCGTGTTCCAGATCAAGACCAACGACGAACTGGTGGTCGACAAGTCCAGCGGCGGGCGCACCAGCTATCGCAATGCAGGTAAAACCTTGCGCCAAGGTATGGAAGTGTCGCTGGACTCAAACTTGCCATATGGTTTCACGGCAAAAGTAGCACTGACCAGCCTGCACGCCGTGTATGACCAGGCGTTTGGCAGCGTGCGCGAAGGCAGCCGTTTGCCTGGCGTGCCCAGCGCCAACCTGTTCGCGGAACTAGCGTGGAAAGATACGCTCGACCGCTTTGGCGCGGCGCTGGAAAGCGTGGCCAGCAACCAGGTCTACGCGGAAGACAGCAACATCGAAAAACCGGCGCCCGGCTACACGGTGTTCAATGCGCGCTTCAACGCCAAACAAAACGTGGGGAACTGGCGCTTCAAGGAATTTGCCCGCCTGAACAATCTTTTCGACAAAAACTACGTGGGCTCCGTCATCGTCGGCGACAGCAACAAGCGTTACTATGAAGCGGCGCCGGGACGTAACTGGCTGCTGGGTGTCAGCGCCCAATACTCGTTTTAAGAACACCTGAGAAAAAGTCCATGGCCGCGTTGCATTGCCTGGTCGTACTATTCGTACTGCCTGCGGCAATGCGCCTTGCCCTGAACATTTTTCAGGCGTTCTTATGACAATAAAGCCCGCACATCTTCCGATGCGCGGGCTTGTAAACTCAAGCAAGCTACTTCAGGGCCGCGCTTCCTTCACGCCATACTTTTCAAAGATGGTTTTCAGTTCACCGCTGGCCGCCATCTCGTTCATGGCTGCCTGCAGCAACTTGGCCACGTCGAGCTGTTGCTTGCTGACGGCCAGGCCCACGGCCCAGCCGGCACGCGGCAAGCGGGCGAACGCCATTTCGTTCAAAGGGAAAGCAGGATCGCTTTTCAGCACCGATTCGATTTCCGAACGGTTGGCCAGCACGGCGTCGAGCTTGCCCGCCTGCAATTGCTGCAAGGCTTCCGCGGCCGTATCGAAGATGCGCACGTCGTCGCGGTACTTGCCATTGTCTTCGCCCAGCATCAGCATGGCCGCGATCGACACCTTTTCCACGCCGATACGCTTGCCGGCCAGCGAAGCGACGCCATCGAATTGCGGCACGGCTTGCGCGCTGCGCACCAGGCGCACGGTTTCCACGTAGTACGGCGCGAAGATCTCAACCTTGTCATTGTCAGCCATCAACTTCTTGTCGACTGGCACATGCAGCATCACGTCGGCGGGGCCATAACCGAGGTAATGCCCCTTCCACACCATATTGCGCAAATCGTCGTTCAGATTTTCGCCGGCGGGAAATGGCAGCAAACTCAGTTTCAGCCCCAGCTTTTTCGCCAGCGCTTCGGCGATGTCGATATCGATCCCTACACCCTTGTCGGAAAACGGCGCGAACTCGTTATATACAGCCACTTTCAGGCTGCCCGACTGTTGCACTTTCTGCCAGTCGGCGTGCGCCGGCGCGGCTGCGCACAGCGCCAGGCAAGCGAGCGAGATCATCGCGCGCACGCCCCGGAGTTGAAATGAACGCATGGGACTCCTTCGTGATCAGTTCGATTCTCTACGGGTTTCCAGATAGGTCTTGATGGCCCACATGGCTTCCTGGTTGAACACGCCTTCGAACGGCGGCATGTACACGGCGCCATTGCGCACTTTACCGTGGCGGATGGTGGTCAGGTAGTAATTGTCCGTCTCCTTGTAGCAAGCCTGTTTCTTTGTCTCATTCTTGATACTGAAACAATCGCGGTCGAGCTGGCGCAAGTCCGGCGCGATGCCGCCCGAGATGGCTTCGATGCCGTGGCAGCGGGCGCAATTCTGGTTGTAGGCCGATGTGCCCACCGTCAAGGCCAGCTTGTTGCCCCGATACGGGTTTTGCTCGAGCCACTTGTCGCCCACCTTGGGCAAGCCGGTGGTGTCGACGCCTTGCGGCGTGACGTTGCCATGCGCATAGGCATGCGGCAAGGTCAGCAGGGAAGTGAGGGCAACGGCACCGGCGGCCGCCACGCCGAGCAGGGTACGAATGGAATAGGTCATGCTGGTCTCCTTGGTTTTTTAGTGAATACCCAAGAAGAGCAAATGCCATGCCATGCGTATATGCCCCACATCCGGCTGTCCATGTATCAATTTGGAACAGCTGCAACACGTATTTGTGTCACCGCGCGCGTAAGCCGACAGCACCAAACAAAACCACCAGACGAAAAAAAACCCGACCATTGCTGATCGGGTTTTTCTCTACTGCGAATAACAAGCCTGACGATAACCTACTTTCACACTGGTTGCAGCACTATCATCGGCGCAAAGTTGTTTCACGGTCCTGTTCGGGATGGGAAGGGGTGGGACCAACTTGC
>NZ_JBFPNG010000005.1:0-5360 GCF_040815535.1 Massilia sp. LMS1-1-1.1
GAAGGAAGAGTATGAAGCATTTCGCTAAATCCGTCAACTCCTTCTTTTCCTGCTCATCGCCGTTTCCGGTGATCCTCAACTGCCGCAGTGACTGCGTCTCATTGGGGAGGCGAACTATAGCAAAGCCACCCACGGCCGGCAAGCTTTATTTCAGCAATTCAGCAACCGCCATACCGACCTCGGTCGTACTGGCGTTGCCGCCCATGTCCGGCGTACGCGGGCCATGCTCGAGCACCTGTTCGATGGCGCGCAAAACAGCATCATGCGCGGCCGTGTAATTGGCATCGCCATTGCCGAGGAAGTCCAGCATCATGGCGCCCGACCAGATCATGCCGATCGGATTGGCGATATTCTGGCCGTAGATATCGGGTGCGGAACCGTGCACCGGCTCGAAGACGGAAGGAAAAGTCCGCTCCGGATTGATATTGGCCGATGGTGCGATGGCAATCGTCCCCGTACAGGCGGGGCCCAGGTCGGACAAAATGTCGCCAAACAGATTCGATGCGACCACCACGTCGAAGCGCTCGGGGCTCAATACAAAGCGGGCCGCCAGGATGTCGATATGGTATTTGTCCCAGCGGATGTCAGGAAATTGCGGCGCCATCGCTTCCACCCGCTCATCCCAATACGGCATGCTGATGGCAATGCCATTCGACTTGGTCGCCGATGTCAGGTGTTTCTTGGGCCGGCTTTGCGCCAGCTCGAATGCGTATTTCAATATCCGGTCAACGCCCTTGCGCGTAAAAACGGATTCCTGCAGCACCGTTTCGCGCTCAGTTCCCTCGAACATGCGTCCGCCCACGGATGAATATTCTCCTTCCGTGTTTTCACGCACCACATAAAAGTCGATATCGCCCGGCTTTTTATTCGCCAGCGGGCACGGCACGCCCGGCATCAGCCGCACGGGACGCAAGTTGACGTACTCATCGAATTCACGCCGGAATTTGAGTAAGGAACCCCATAGCGAGATGTGGTCGGGCACCTTGTCCGGCCAACCCACGGCGCCAAAATAGATGGCGTCGAAATCCTTGAGCTGCGCAAACCAGTCCGACGGCATCATTTGCCCGTGTTCCAGGTAATAGTCGCAATTGGCCCACGCCATCGTCGTGAACTGCAGGTCGATATTGAAACGGCGGGCAGCCGCTTCCATCACGCGCAAGCCCTCCGGCATGACTTCATTGCCGATGCCGTCACCGGCGATGACGGCGATTTTATGTGTTCTCATGGAGAAACCTTGTTGAGAATAGGCGATGGAAGCCTGTATTTACATCGGCTGCGCCACGTCCGGGTACAGACGCGCCAGCACATCGGCAGTGATCGCCGTGATGATGGGCTGCACACGTTCGGCCGCCAGTTCATTGGATTTCTCGCGGCGCACTTCTTTCCATAGCTCGACCAATGCGCCCTCATGGCGCGCCACCGCCTGCTCGACTTCATCCTGCCAGAAGGCCGGCGCTTCGCTTTCGACAAAGTTACCGCGGCCACGTCCAAAGTGCGCTACCGCCAGGTAACGCAGCACGCCCGCCACCACCAGGGTGCGCAGGAAAGCATCCGTAAATTGCATGGTGGGCTCATTACGGTCCGTGCCGGAATTAAAGCCCCAGGCGGCGCCCGCAAATGTCAGCGCACCAACCACACCGCCAAGCAGGGCACCTGTCCCCAAAGTCAGGCCACCGGAAATCAGGTCGGCTGACAGGCCCGTCGCTGCACCGGAAATCATGGCGCCCAATAACCCCGCTTGCGCCTTGTCGATCGGCGCGCGCACGGCGAAATTTTCCCGGATGCGGCTATTGATCTTATGCGCATCGGTCGGGTCGAGTTTGTGCAGGATCAAAAGCTCACGCGTGGTGATACCGCTGTGCGTATTGAGCCGTGCCACCAGGCTGGCCATGGCCTTTTCCTGACGCTGCTGCTCTGCATTCTTGCCTATGCCCACGACCTGCAAGGCCGATTTCAGCAAGCCCTTGGAGACAGGCTCGATGGCTTCGCGATCCTGCCCGGCCACTGCCAGCTGCGTGGCCAGCAAGTGCATGGCCTGTCGGAAACGCGCCGTATTCTGTTCTTGCCAGGCAGTAAACAAACGCGCATAGCCCGCTTGCTGCGACTGCGGCAACAATTTACCCACGGCTTCATAAAACACGCGCTCATGTACCCAGCAGCGAGCAAAGGCATCGAGCGCCAGAACGTCGCGCACAATCGGATATTGTTGCAAATGCTCGCGCCAGCGCGCCTGCTCGCTGTGTTCCTCATTGCCAGGACGCGGCGGCCCCATCTGATTGAGCAAGACCACCACGGGCTTATCCAGCCAGGCGAGGATTTTCATTTCCGCCGGCAAGTAACCCGCATCCTTCGGATGCTCCGAAGAATTGACCAGATACAGCACCACGTCGGCGGAGTCCTTGGCCGTGCGCAGCGCTTGCTGGCTGAGCCAGAACGGGCGGTCGCGGTAACGGTCCAGCACTTCACGCAGAAACCAGCCGATGGGATTGCCCGACTGTCCCAAGCGTTTGAGCAAGCGCACGGAGTCGCCAAAGCCGGGCGTATCCCACAGTTGCAAGGCATCGCCCTGTGGCGTGGCCAGCAAGGTATGCGATTCGGCAAACACGGTCACGTGGGCGGCGTCGCGCACTTCGCCGATATCCACACCCACCAGGGTGCGCGCCAGGGTCGTTTTGCCATTATTCGTGTGCGAAATCAGCGCAAACTGAATCTGCACGGCATCATCCTGCACATCTTTATTCACATTCACACTCATGCTGCTGCCGATACTTTCAAGCCGACACCTGCATCGAGCGGGTGCAAGGCAGGGTTGAGCAAATTGACCACGGTGGCCGTAGTTTTATGGAACTGGCAGAACTGCTGCCACAGGGCGACTCTTTCCGCCAGGCGCGCGCCGTTATCCGCCTGCTCGCCGGCGCGCTCCAGGTAGCTGGACTCGTCGATCAGGACGGCGATGCCGCGTGCCGACGATTGCACCAGGTAATCGAGGAAGGCGCCGTGATTTTCCTTTTCCGGTGTCGCCGTCAGATTGAACAGCACGGCCGTGATATTGACTTGCGGATCGTTCAAGTCGGTGCCGCGCAAGACGTCCTGCGGCTCTTCGCCATACGACATCGATGGGCGCAGCATCATGCGCCCCTGCTCGCCGAACAGCATGATGGACAGCTGGCCCAATCCCATGTGGCGTGCTTCATCGACAGTAAAGCTGTATGGCAAGACGCGCAGCATGCCGCCCGTGGCCACGCCGATGCTTTCATTCAGCTTGCGGAAATAAGGCTGATCGAGATCCAGCGGAAAGTTCCTGGCCAGGCGCGCGGCACGCCAATTGTTGACCAGGGCCAGGATCAGGCGGGGAACGACGACCAGCAGGAAGATGGTTGCCGCATACAAATGCACCCAGCGTGCGCCGCCTTCGACGGTCGTCGTTTGCGGGAAGCGCAGCGCTTCGATTTCCGCCAGCGAAAAACCTTGCAAATGAAACAGGGCAATAGCCGGTGCAAACAGGGTCGAAAGCAGGCTGTGCACCTGGGCGGGATTCAAAAAAGTGCTTTCCCAGCCGGCCGCGTATTGCGACAGGAAGCCGCGCGCATACAGCGATGCAACGGCGCCGATGGCAAACATGGCGGCGCTCAGGTGGATGGTACGGCTCAGGCGCGCGGCTGTCAGCTTGGCACTCAAGTGCGCCCATTCCCCCATGAAACTGAGCAAGCCCGAGGACAAGGCATGCGGCAGTTTGCGCGGCAGAGCCAGGCGGCCCACGCTCAGGTGGCGCACCAGTCCCGCCTTCGGCCATCCTAGCGAGTGCGAGGGGATGCATAGCCAGATCAGCAAGCCCAGGTAGACCAGCACATTCCAGGCGATGATCAGCAGTAAGGGCGCCGACAGCAAGTCAACGCGATGGGGATCCGTGATGCGGTCGAGCCCGGCTCCCAGCAGCAAAGCCAGCAATGGCAAGGCCAGCGCCAGGGTCTTCATGCCGTTGCGACGCTTCGCGAAGGCAGCGAAGGCGGGGGTGCGCTCGGTGATGCGCTTGATGATCAGCTCGGAACGCTGCTGCAGGAAATCGTCACCGGTCACTTCGGCCTGCTTGCCCGAAGCTTGCCACTGCGCAAGCTCACGCGCGCTGCGGCTGGCATACATGCGGTCGTCCTCGCTGAGGACTTCTTTTTTCTGGTCGGCCGTCTCGATAGCACGGACCAATACCACTTCTCTCGCAATCTGCTCGTTCATGGTGCTCCTGTTTTTGTATGAAACGACAACTCGACAGGCAGATTGTGACGTACTTTCGTGTTTCAGGCCAACGCGTCCTCGGCCCGGAACAAATGATGCAGCAGATAGATCAGGAAAGAAGCGATCCAGGCAGACCACAAGGTATGTGTGAAAAATTGTGTACCTTGCAACTGCTGCTGCCAGCTTGCCGACAAACCGTACAGCAGCATGATGCAGGCGAACAGCAGCGCCGTGCGTGGCCGTCCGGGCAGGCAGAACAATGGCAAGGCCAGCATCCACCAGGCAGCGTTCGCCTGGGTAGCGGGCAGGCATGCCATGGCAGATGCGCTGGCTGGCAACGTTTCCAGCAGGCGCGTGTATGGTTCCAGTCCGCCGTAACGCAACAAATCCGTGGGACAGGGCACATCGCTGAAGGAAGAGAGCAAATAGATGCTTAATGGCACGAAGATAGCCGACAATGCGGCTACGCGCAAGGCGCTGCGGCGTGATGCCAGCCAGGCCAGCGGATGCAAGATGTCCCAGACGGCCAAACAGATCAAGGCGGCGCCAAGCAAGATCATGCAGAGCTGGAAACTGCTCGCCCACGCGCTGTCAGCACCGGCAAATTGCCCGCGCGCGCGGTCGAACATACTGTCGGCGATCATGAGGTCGAGATTGCTGTAATTGCCGATCCAGAGTATCAGCATGGCCGACAGCATCAGGACGCTATCGATGCCTTTGGGAGTCTTGACGAGTTTAAGCTTGGCCAGCATGGGTGCACACGTTACTTGATGAGAATGGAAGTCATCGTACAGTGTCAAGATGAAGAGAACATGACGATGCCCGCCGTGCACAACATGTGGTGATAAATGACAAAGGCGGCGCTTAACGCTGCCTTTTTTTGTCTGTTGCATTGGCTGCTGAGTTGTCGGATTACGCTACGCTAATCCGACCTACCGGCCATCCAATAAACGTAGGTCGGCTTAGCGCAGCGTAAGCCGACAAGCACCCGCGGCGCCAAACAAAACCACCAGACGTAAAAAAACCCCAACCGGATCACCGGAAGGGGTTTTTTCGAATAACAAGCCTGACGATAACCTACTTTCACACTGGTTGCAGCACTATCATCGGCGCAAAGTTGTTTCACGGTC
>NZ_JBFPNG010000006.1:0-1995 GCF_040815535.1 Massilia sp. LMS1-1-1.1
GACAGCGTCTTGTGCCAGCCCGTTTCCTCGTCGATCTTGGCGCGCAGGCCCATGGCATAGGCCACGGCGGAAATGCTGGCCTCTTCGTCGATGGCCTTGTCCCAGTTCACAAAATCGGGCCAGATAATCATCACCTCGCGCTGGCCGAACTGGCCGCGATAGGTGGTGGCCGCCACCACGTTGCTGCAGCCATACGCGGACGCATACACGAAGGCGCGCAACTGTTGCGCCACGCTGGCCAGGGCATTGGTGACGGCTTTGGTGTCCAGGCCCGGCGCGCCCAGGATGCGCGGCTTCACGCCCAGCTTGCTTTGCGCGGCCAGCAAGGCTTTCACGCCCAGGTACTTGCCATCCGGCGACACGCCGCCCACCACATTGGTGGTGGTTTCGGCTTCCGTTTCGCCTTCTTCCACGCGCACGACGACGCACAAGGGCTTGGTCTGCGCGGCAATCGCTTCCAGCGCGCGATACAAGGTGCCCGTTTTGCCGGCCTTGCCCATGGCGGCCAGCACGTTGGTGACGAGCACGGGCGTGTCGAGCGGGAAGGCCGCCGGGTCGGCGTCGTCGGCCGTGGCGATTAGGCCCAGCACGGCCGTGGAGACGGTGCGGATGGGGCGCGAACCCTCGTTGATTTCAATGACGCGCACGCCATGGTGGTAGTCGGTGGCCATTCTTGCTACTCCTGTTCAATTGGGTGATCGGTGGATGGGGTGCGCGGGTCAGGCGCGGTAAGTGCCGGGGGCAAAGCTGCAGGAACGGCGATCCATACGTCATCGACCAGGCGCCAGTCGCCGGGCACCAGGTTGAAGCTCAGGGGTTCGGCCCGTGACAGGTCGCCCACTTCGTTGGCATCGACAAAGCCCCAGGCCTTGAGGACGTGCGTGACGGGGTCACGAAAAGAATTTTTCACTTAGCAATCTCCATTGGGAACGATATAGCCCATGACGGCGATATAGGCGCCACCCTTAGCTCCGGCCGTGATGGCGTAGTTGAAGCGCCTGGCGCTGTCGAGGGGAATCTCGACAGTCCCTGCGCCTTGCATGTAGGTGTCGGGAGTGGCGATGGAAAATTGCACCGGCGCGAACTGCATACCCAAGACGACGATGGATAGCAAAAACATCGCTGTTGATGAGCTAGATAGCTGTAGCTCGCAGTGCAGGATGGCCCGTGCCGCGTTCGCCGGGACGTACTGGGAGCAGTCAACCGGCGCGGGTGGGGAGGTCACTGCGCCGCCGCTCAGCACACGGGTTGCGCTGGAGTCGTTGGCATAGAACACTTTGGCGCCACGGACAATCATCGGCGTGATGGCGTTGGCCCCCTGGTAGCGAATGGTGGTGGCATAGGCGAAGAAGGAGAACCCGGCCGGCAGCGTCGGGGCATCCGCCGAGAGGCTCCACAGCAGGGCGGTGACGCCCGTCGCGGGATTGAAGATGAAGTGCAGATGCACCGACGACGTGCCGGCAATGACGGCCGCTTGATCCCTGCCGTTCGGTCCCGTCACGGACACGTCCGCCGTCAAGGCGCCGGTGGCATATTTCGTGACGGTCTGTCCGGTTGCCGGGTTGCGCATGGTGACGGCGAGTGCGGACACGGTGAATTTGTTCGCCGGCGAAGCGCCATGGTTCGCGCCGGACAGCCCTTGCACGCCGGCGCGCCCCTGCGTCGCCTCGGCCAGGGCGCGCGCGTTCACCACGCGCGCGGAATTGTCGCCGTGGGGGACCGTCGGCGCGTTCGGCGTGCCGGTGAAGGTCGGCGAGTCGAGCGGGGCTTTCAACGCCAGCGCATTGGCAATCGTGGTGGCGAAATGCGGATCGCGTCCCAGCGCCTCGGCCAGTTCGGCCAGGGTATTCAAGGTTTCCGGCGAGCTATCGACCAGGGCGGCAATCGCCGCCGCGATCTTGGCTTCGCCGTCGATCTTGCTCAGGTACTGCGGGTGCGGGTTGGCCTTCGCCTCATGCGCCATGACAGCCTCGGCGGCCTTGTCGTCGGCATACT
>NZ_JBFPNG010000006.1:2095-4901 GCF_040815535.1 Massilia sp. LMS1-1-1.1
GCGGGTGGCCAGCACCACGGACGGATCGATTTTCAGCTCGATGGCGGCCGTGCTGGCGACGATCAGCACCACGCGCACCACTTGCGTGCGGGCGCTGCCCTCGGCCATGACGGGCTTATAGCTGGGCGGACAGTTGGCTACGGCGCACAGGTCGCCCGCCTCGTCGTAGAGGCCAATCTCGCGTATCCACCAGCCGCCCACCTCTTCGGGCAGCACCTGTTCGGCGATGATCTGGCTGGCGTTGGCCGGGTCGATGGCCAATTGGTTCAGGTCGGCGCGGCGCACTTCATGCACGAGCGTCTTTTGTGCGCGGTCGGGGATCGGCAGGACGCCGTTGCCGTCGCCCACGCCCATTTTTTTGAGTTTCAGGGTTTGGCCCAGGGCGATGGCGTTGGCCAGCTTGGCCTCGCCCACCTGCGTCAGAATGGCAAAGTATGTGCTCATGGATAGATGGTCATGGTGTCAATGGTATGGGGTGCGCCGCCTTGTACCAGCTTGCCGCGCACTTCGATTTGTTCGGCGATCCACGGATAAACCGTCATCGCATCGCCGTGATAGGCGCTCAAGCCGATCCGCACCTGGCCACGGGTTTCCAGATACAGCGCCAGGCCCGTCAACTGCCGGCTGACGGGCTTGGCGTCGGCGATCAGGCGTTCCATTTCCTGAAACATGGCGTCCGTGATGCCCGAGTCCAGCACGCCCACGTCGAGGCGGAAAGTTCCGGGCACGCCCGGTGGCGCGGTCTGCCACCATTCGGTGATGCGGATCAAATAGCCCAGGGATTCCACCACGCGGCGCACGGCGGCAATCGTGCCCTTGTGCTTGTGGATGAAGTAGGACGCCTTGATGGTGCCGCGCTTGACCGACTCGGGCCAGTTGTCGTCCCAGCGGTCAACGGAACAGGCCCAGGCCAGGAATGGGAGCAAGGCAACGGGGCAGCGGTCGGCGTTCCACAGCTCGCGCAGCGGCACGGGCACGTTGACCAGCTCGGCGCAAGCCACGGCAATGGCGCGTTCCAGCGCCGTGGTGTTGGGCGGCAGGGTCGGCACGGTCTTATTCATCGAGCACCACCACATGCAGGTTGATGCCGGTGCAGCGCGCGGCCTGGGTGGCGTCCAGCTCGATGTCGGTGGCCGGGCTGGTCAAGACGACCTTGCGCACGCCCTCGACGTGCACGGCGGCGCTGCAGGCGGAACGGTAGATGCTGTGGCCCAGCGGACGGCGTGGCTGCGACACGCGCACGGCGTTGGCGCGCGCGGCATCGAGCAAGATCGGCACTTCCGGGCCGACGCCAATAAACAAGGTGGCCTCGATCTGGTAATCGATGACCTGGGCAGCCTGCACCGTCAGGCGGTCGCCCAGGGGGCGCACTTCCTCGGCGTTGAGCGCGCGCGCCACGGTGGCCAAGAGCGCGGCGTCGGCGATGCCGGTGTCATTGTTCGCCAGCACGGTGACGGTGACGTGCGCCGGCGCGGGGCTGGTGGCGCTCGCGTCCTTGACCTGGCCGTCGCTGCTGCGGGCGTGAAATTCATACGACGCTTTCGGGCCGGCCACGGACAGGCCATCTGGCGCTTCCTGGATGCGCAGGCGGTAGGCGTCGTTATCTTCCATGACGGCGGCCACGGGCGGCAGGGCGTTGGGATTGGCCGGCGTGATGACCAGGCGCGCCACGTTGACGTTGGCGCCCAGCTGGTCCAGGTCGCCGTCTAGGGCAAACGCCAGCATGACGGCCTTGCCCGCCTCGTTGACGCGGTTGCGCAGGATGGTTTCCTGATACGCGTTTTCTTCCAGCAGCTTGGTGGCCGGCTCCGATTCCAGCTCCAGCAGGGCCGTGACGGCCGCACGCTCTGCTTCCGGCAGCAGGCTGACCAGGTGGGCTTTGCGCGTGGCGAGGATGGCTTCGAAGTCCAGCACCTCGACCACGCTCGGCGCCGGCAATTGGGTCAGATCGATGGGCGTGCTCATACGCTGCCGCCTTGCTTGACGGGTACGGACAGGGTAATGCCCTGGCCGTTGGCCGTGCCTTCCAGCAGCAGCGCGATGGCGCCGTCCGTGTCGCGCGTGAGCTGCACGCTGGCGAGCTGCAAACGCGGCTCCCAGCGGCGCAGAGCAAAGGCGGTGGCGGCGTAGATGCGCAACTGCGTGGCGCTGTTCAGGGGCTGGTCGATCAGCTCGGGCACTTCCGAGCCATAGCGGCGGCGCCGGATGCGCGAACCCATGGGCGTCGTGAGAATATCGGCCACGGACTGGCGCAGGTGGCCCAGGCCCGTCAGGCTGCGCCCGGTGGCGGCGTGCATGCCCATCATGCTTGCGGCCCGCCCGACTGGTCGCCGCCGGCCTTGACGCCACCGTGCGCATGCTTGGCCAGGCTGATGGCGCCGGCCAGCACGTCCTCGCTGGCCTTGATCGTCCCTTGCACGGCCATGGCCACGCCGCCAGCGGCGCCGGCCTTGGCGTTCACGCCGCCGTTCAGGGCGGTGGCGCCGTTGACGATCAGGTTTTTCATGACGGTCAGATCGCCCGTGCAGATGGTGCTCGGCGCGTTCGACGTGACCTTGTCGGCGGTGATGGTGGCAGTGCCGCCGGGGAGTAGGGCCGTCAGCGCGTGGGCCGCATGGTCGTACTGCACCACAGCGCCGTCCGGGTAATGCGTGGTGTAGATGGTGTCGCTGGTTTCTGGCGCGTCAAACGCCTGCGAGTACAGCGCGGGCAGGATGATGCCGCGCGTCAGCTCGCCGCCCGGGGAAAAGACGATCACCTGTTCGCCGACGGTGGGCGCCGACCAGGTGCGCGTGCTGCCGGCGCG
>NZ_JBFPNG010000007.1:0-1657 GCF_040815535.1 Massilia sp. LMS1-1-1.1
CCTGGGGAGTACGGTCGCAAGATTAAAACTCAAAGGAATTGACGGGGACCCGCACAAGCGGTGGATGATGTGGATTAATTCGATGCAACGCGAAAAACCTTACCTACCCTTGACATGGCTGGAATCCCCGAGAGATTGGGGAGTGCTCGAAAGAGAACCAGTACACAGGTGCTGCATGGCTGTCGTCAGCTCGTGTCGTGAGATGTTGGGTTAAGTCCCGCAACGAGCGCAACCCTTGTCATTAGTTGCTACGAAAGGGCACTCTAATGAGACTGCCGGTGACAAACCGGAGGAAGGTGGGGATGACGTCAAGTCCTCATGGCCCTTATGGGTAGGGCTTCACACGTCATACAATGGTACATACAGAGCGCCGCCAACCCGCGAGGGGGAGCTAATCGCAGAAAGTGTATCGTAGTCCGGATTGTAGTCTGCAACTCGACTGCATGAAGTTGGAATCGCTAGTAATCGCGGATCAGCATGTCGCGGTGAATACGTTCCCGGGTCTTGTACACACCGCCCGTCACACCATGGGAGCGGGTTTTACCAGAAGTAGGTAGCTTAACCGCAAGGAGGGCGCTTACCACGGTAGGATTCGTGACTGGGGTGAAGTCGTAACAAGGTAGCCGTATCGGAAGGTGCGGCTGGATCACCTCCTTTCTAGAGTTTGCACGAATCATGTAAATGGTTCACGCATCAAATGTTCACACTTATCGGCTGTTAGTAAGAGAAGAAACAGTAGTCGTAGTAGCACCGCGTTGGGGCTGTAGCTCAGCTGGTTAGAGCACCGTGTTGATAACGCGGGGGTCGTTGGTTCGAGTCCAACCAGCCCTACCAGCTAATTAGTAATATCTCAGGGGGATTAGCTCAGCTGGGAGAGCACCTGCTTTGCAAGCAGGGGGTCGTCGGTTCGATCCCGTCATCCTCCACCAAAGTTTTACTCGAAAGTGCAAACGTAAGCCGGTCAACAAGACTGTGGTTTAGGTTTGATCTTTTAGCGATCAAAGCTGTTTCGTTCTTTAACAATCTGGAAGAAGTAAAGATTATTTATTGATCGGTTTGCCGTAAAAGGTAAATCGATGGGTAATGATTGTATGTATCAACAAACAAGCAACAACGTTGTACTTTCTTATCCCTGTAGCGCTCTTTGATGACTTCGGTCTTCAGAGGCTAACGTTATAGGGACAAGCGAATAAGTGCACATGGTGGATGCCTTGGCGATTACAGGCGATGAAGGACGTAGTAGCTTGCGATAAGCTGCGGGGAGTGAGCAAACACACTTTGATCCGCAGATTTCCGAATGGGGCAACCCACCCTTTTAGGGTATTGCATACTGAATACATAGGTATGCAAGGCGAACGCGGCGAACTGAAACATCTAAGTAGCTGCAGGAAAAGAAATCAACCGAGATTCCCAAAGTAGCGGCGAGCGAAATGGGAAGAGCCTGTACGTGATAGTCGGACCGATAACAGAATCCTCTGGAAATAGGAGCCATAGTGGGTGATAGCCCCGTATGTGAAATCGGACCGGTGGTACTAAGCGTACGACAAGTAGGGCGGGACACGTGACATCCTGTCTGAATATGGGGGGACCATCCTCCAAGGCTAAATACTCGTAATCGACCGATAGTGAACCAGTACCGTGAGGGAAAGGCGAAAAG
>NZ_JBFPNG010000008.1:0-1641 GCF_040815535.1 Massilia sp. LMS1-1-1.1
GTCCGCTTTGGGGCCAGAGTGTGTGAAAACGCACCCCAATGTAAACGAGATTTTTTCTGAAGCGTTAATAGCTCATTTGACGTAATCAGGAGAGCAGGATGAAGCGTTTTGTCGAGGGAACCGACCGCAGCCAGAGTGTTCTCTTTCCCGAGCATCTGGATGACTACGTTGCAGAGGACAATATCGTTCGGATTGTAGAGGCATTCATTGAAGCGCTTGATCTCAGGACCCTTGGCTTTGCCGGTGCCGACCCGGCACGCACTGGTCGCCCGTCCTACCATCCTGCAGTTCTCCTTGGGATTTACATCTATGGTTACCTCAATCGAATCCAGTCGAGCCGCCGCTTGGAGCGTGAGGCACAGCGTAATATCGAACTGATGTGGTTGACCGGGAGGCTATCTCCCGACTTTAAAACCATCGCTGACTTTCGCAAAGATAACGGCCCCGCCATCTGCAAAGTGTGCCGCCAATTCATGCAGGTATGTCGCAGGCTTGATGTTTTCTCGGATAGCAGCGTGGCAATCGATGGCAGCAAGTTCAAAGCGGTAAATAATCGCGACCGAAACTTCACCAACAACAAGCTGGAAGCCCGCATTGAGCAGATCGAGGAAAGCATCAAGCGCTACATGGACGAGCTTGATCGCGCCGACCGTGATCCTGCGCTTGTCCCCGCAACTCGCGTGATGCGTATTAAAGAAAAAATCGCAGGTCTGAAAGAGCAGATCGAAAGCCTGGGTGAGCTCGACAAGAAATTGAAGCAGACGCCAGATCAGCAGATTTCGCTGACTGATCCTGATGCACGCTCGATGTCGACCAGCGGACGCGGAACCGCCACCGTCGGATACAACGTGCAATCTGCCGTCGACACAAAGCACCACTTGATCGTGGCGCATGAAGTCACCAACATAGGAAATGATCGCGCCCAGCTGGCGTCAATGGCAAAGCAAGCCAATGAGGTGATCGGTCTGAAGCATCTAGAAGTGTACGCTGATCGCGGCTATTACAGCGGTCCCGAAATTTTGGCGTGCGAGGAATCGGGGATGGTGCCATTAGTTCCTAAACCGCTCACTTCGGGCAATCGTGCAAAGGGGCTATTCGATAAACGCGACTTCCGATATCTGCCCGAGAGCGACGAGTTCCAATGTCCTGCTGGAGAACGTGCAATCCGACGATTCAGCACGCTAGAAAAAGGGCTGCTGTTTTACAAATACTGGTCGTCATCTTGTCCCAAGTGCCTGATGAAATCTCAGTGCACCACCGGCGCAAATCGCCGTATCGCCCGCTGGGAGCACGAAGACGCCCTCGATAGGATGAGCAAGCGGATAGCTGAGCACGGAGACGTCGCGAGAATCAGGCGGCAAACAGTCGAACATCCATTCGGTACGTTAAAAGCTTGGATGGGTGCTACACATTTTTTAACTCGAACGTTACCACGCGTGAAAACAGAGATGAGCTTACATGTTCTAGCCTACAACTTGAAACGCATGGTGAACATCATGGGAAATCAGGGGCTGAAAGCGGCGTTGTTGGGGGCGTGAGCCCTTTTTAACTTCGACTCGCACGTCGGGGAAAATCGGGGGCTTGCACGGAGCGGCCGCTCCCGATACAAAAACTCGGGTTTTCACACAGCCTGGGGCGAAA
>NZ_JBFPNG010000009.1:0-1360 GCF_040815535.1 Massilia sp. LMS1-1-1.1
CACGAAGCAATCGGAAGTGGTTCCAAGAAAAGCCTCTAAGCTTCAGTCATACGAGACCGTACCGCAAACCGACACAGGTGGGCGAGATGAGTATTCTAAGGCGCTTGAGAGAACTCGGGAGAAGGAACTCGGCAAATTGGTACCGTAACTTCGGGAAAAGGTACGCCCCGGTAGCTTGATTGGTTTACTCCATGAGGGTGAAAGGGTTGCAATAAACTGGTGGCTGCGACTGTTTAATAAAAACACAGCACTCTGCAAACACGAAAGTGGACGTATAGGGTGTGACGCCTGCCCGGTGCTGGAAGATTAAATGATGGGGTGCAAGCTCTTGATTGAAGTCCCAGTAAACGGCGGCCGTAACTATAACGGTCCTAAGGTAGCGAAATTCCTTGTCGGGTAAGTTCCGACCTGCACGAATGGCGTAACGATGGCCACACTGTCTCCTCCCGAGACTCAGCGAAGTTGAAATGTTTGTGATGATGCAATCTACCCGCGGCTAGACGGAAAGACCCCATGAACCTTTACTGTAGCTTTGCATTGGACTTTGAACCAATCTGTGTAGGATAGGTGGGAGGCTTTGAAGCGGGGACGCTAGTTCTCGTGGAGCCAACCTTGAAATACCACCCTGGTTTGTTTGAGGTTCTAACCTTGGTCCGTTATCCGGATCGGGGACAGTGCATGGTAGGCAGTTTGACTGGGGCGGTCTCCTCCTAAAGTGTAACGGAGGAGTTCGAAGGTACGCTAGATACGGTCGGACATCGTGTTGATAGTGCAATGGCATAAGCGTGCTTAACTGCGAGACTGACAAGTCGAGCAGGTACGAAAGTAGGACATAGTGATCCGGTGGTTCTGTATGGAAGGGCCATCGCTCAACGGATAAAAGGTACTCTGGGGATAACAGGCTGATTCCTCCCAAGAGTTCATATCGACGGGGGAGTTTGGCACCTCGATGTCGGCTCATCACATCCTGGGGCTGTAGCCGGTCCCAAGGGTATGGCTGTTCGCCATTTAAAGTGGTACGTGAGCTGGGTTTAAAACGTCGTGAGACAGTTTGGTCCCTATCTGCCGTGGGCGTTGGAAATTTGAAGGGGGCTGCTCCTAGTACGAGAGGACCGGAGTGGACGAACCTCTGGTGTACCGGTTGTCACGCCAGTGGCATTGCCGGGTAGCTAAGTTCGGAAGAGATAACCGCTGAAAGCATCTAAGCGGGAAACTTGCCTTGAGATGAGATTTCCCAGAGCCTTGAGCTCTTTGAAGGGTCGTTCGAGACCAGGACGTTGATAGGCTGGGTGTGGAAGTGCAGTAATGCATTAAGCTAACCAGTACTAATTGCCCGTACGGCTTGTCCCTATAACCTTAG
>NZ_JBFPNG010000010.1:0-1227 GCF_040815535.1 Massilia sp. LMS1-1-1.1
GTAGATACTGTTATCCCCGTCAAGCAGCGTGCAAGGTCGGATCAAATATTTTTCCCGACCTGAGCACGCCGAATGCTACATGCACCAGCTTGCGCATCATGGCGCCGATGATCAGTTTCTTTGCCTTGCCAGCAGCACGGAGCCGCTGGCCAAAGCGCTTGCCCCAGGCCGTCCGGTACACGGTCACCATGGCGGGCATGTACAGGGCTTTGCGCAGGAAGCTGTGGCCGACCTTCGACATGCGTGGCTTGCCACGTACGCTGGAGCCAGACTCGTGCTGGCGCGGGTCGAGTCCCGCAAACGCCACGGCTTGCTTGGCGCTGTCGAAGCGTTCAGGATTGGCGTAGTAGGATAGCAGTACCGGAATTGTCCGTTCTCCCAGGCCAGGAATGGTGTCGAGCAGCTCACGCTTGCCGCGCAAATCCGGGTCGTCATCGATATGCCGTTTGATGGCTCGAATCAGTTCCTTGATCTGGCCATCGAGCCAGGTAATGTGATCGACGATGCCCTGGCGCACGGCTTCGCGTGCCACATCGAGCCGGTTGCTTTCCTGCTGGCGCATGGTTTGCAAAGCTTCCAGGCGCAGCACCATGGCACGTAGTGCCTGTTCGGCAGGCGACGGCGCCAGCCACGGCTCGGGCTGGCGTTCATGGGCGAAGTCGGCGATCAGCTGCGCGTCGACTTTGTCCGTTTTCGTGCGTACCAGGCGCGAAGCGCCGAAGGCCTTGATCTGCGCCGGATTGATGACACTGACCAGCATGCCACATCCTGCCAGATATTCGGCCACCTTTTCCCAGTAGGTTCCGGTCGCTTCCATACACACGCGCGGACTGCTGGCATCCTGCTTGAGCAGCCATTCGCTGAGTGCAATGAATCCTTTGTGATTGTTTTCTACTACCTTGTTACGATGCTTGCCATTGGGCAGGCGCAGCGCGCAGTCGAGCTTGGCCTTGGCAACGTCGATTCCCAGATTAAACATGCTGTGCTCCTCTTGCGATCTACCTTGTAAATGCGGGCTAACCGGCATGCCGGTGCCAAAGATACTGTCCGATCTTGACATTGAGGATGGGTAACTGGTGCGAGATCTACGAAACTGGCTCGGAGCCTAAGGGCGGATACGGCATCCAGTTACCCGGTCTTGATATGCCTACCAAGATTTTGACAGCGGTCGATACCGTTCGCAATATCACGAACGGCATGAAGGGAATAATACAAGGTCGGATTAGC
>NZ_JBFPNG010000011.1:0-832 GCF_040815535.1 Massilia sp. LMS1-1-1.1
CTGCGGATCAAAGTGTGTTTGCTCACTCCCCGCAGCTTATCGCAAGCTACTACGTCCTTCATCGCCTGTAATCGCCAAGGCATCCACCATGTGCACTTATTCGCTTGTCCCTATAACGTTAGCCTCTTCATTCTTTCAAACGAAAAGAGCGCTACAGGGATAAGAAAGTACAACGTTGTTGCTTGTTTGTTGATACATACAATCATTACCCATCAAGTCGCCTCATGCATTGCTGCACGCATAGACTTGATCAATAAATAATCTTTACTTCTTCCAGATTGTTAAAGAACATACAGCACTTGGTCTCGAAAAGACCAAACCTAAATTCAATCACCGATGTGATCAACTTACGTTTGAACTTTTGGTGGAGGATGACGGGATCGAACCGACGACCCCCTGCTTGCAAAGCAGGTGCTCTCCCAGCTGAGCTAATCCCCCTGAGATTTACTACAGAAACTGGTAGGGCTGGTTGGACTCGAACCAACGACCCCCGCGTTATCAACACGGTGCTCTAACCAGCTGAGCTACAGCCCCAAATGCTGTTCTTTATATTAACAGCCGATAAGTGTGAACATTTGATGCGTGAATCATTGCTGATTCGTGCAAACTCTAGAAAGGAGGTGATCCAGCCGCACCTTCCGATACGGCTACCTTGTTACGACTTCACCCCAGTCACGAATCCTACCGTGGTAAGCGCCCTCCTTACGGTTAAGCTACCTACTTCTGGTAAAACCCGCTCCCATGGTGTGACGGGCGGTGTGTACAAGACCCGGGAACGTATTCACCGCGACATGCTGATCCGCGATTACTAGCGATTCCAACTTCATGCAGT